>NZ_FLUY01000500.1 GCF_900092655.1 Candidatus Thiosymbion oneisti | reverse complement strand
GTGTCTCGGAGCGGACCTGTGGGATGTTGCGGCCATCTAGCCTGTGAAAACCATTGGTTAGTGCAGATAACAACCGGAAACAGAACCACGGATGAACACGGATCGACACGGATTGGTCTCCATCCGTGGTTCGAGATAGCGAGGATTTTGGCTCGTTCCCACGCTCCAGAGACTGTGAAAGTATTACTGGATTTTCGGAGCTATAGGGACAGCACAACATAATTATCCTACTTTAGGCCGAAAATGCTTCTCTTAAATCCCATATGAGACAGAATTTAGTATGAAATATGGTGGCTTCACCCCACCACTTCCGGGGAAAACGAATACTTTCACAGTCTCTGGAGCGTGGGAGCCAGAGGTAACCCCAACGCAAGAAAAACGACGCGGTATGAGTATAGGAAAAATGATCCGGTCCTTGTGCTGAGGCTGCGGAATAGCTGGCGTAGACCAGGTTAGCGCCGCGGAGCGGTGGGTAACCCAATGCCATTAAGTTGTACTGCCACACGGCACAATCTGCGCGTTTCACCCCCTCTCCCTCCGGAAGAGGGCGGGGGTGAGGGGGAAAGTCAAAAGCTCGGATTGTGCCGTGTGGCAGTATAGCGCCGCTTGTCGTGGTGGGTCGGAATACGAAAGAGAAAACGACGAAGCGCGCGAATCGGTGCGAAAAAGATCCCTCCCTTCGGTTCAGAATGACAATTTCGTGAGGATTCGGTAGTAGCTCAGTTCGCGAAAAAACGGAAATTGCGAAAAAACGCAATGACGCAAGGACGCAAAGAAAGAACAAAGAATCTTTGCGTCTTGGCGTCCTTGCGTCCTGGCGTTGAATGGGCCGGAAAGTGAGCGGCCAAGCATAAAATTTTGGCTCTTTATGGATTCCGGACTGCTTTGGAGTGCGCCGGCAAAGCGGCGCAGCCGCATCGAACCTCAGCCACGGG
>NZ_FLUY01000501.1 GCF_900092655.1 Candidatus Thiosymbion oneisti | reverse complement strand
ATCTTGTTCGCTTGATTCAAACCCACCATCCAGAAGTGTTCCTGACCTTGACCGATTTTATTCTCTCTACGGAGAATTTGGCGCATGATCAGATAAATGTCTTCCGCACCCTTTACGGTGACTTTTTGTTGCTTGTTTAATTTGACTTCCATTGTAGGGCCTTTTAGAGAGGCTAATGCCATCGTTCACAAGAAAAATTGGGAGCGATAGCGAGTAGTTTTGTCCTTGTGTAGCGGATTGTATAGGCTTTTTAGCTATTTTGCACAAGCCTGATTTCAAGATGGCACCCAACTGCTTTAGCATATTTCTGCAATGTAGAAATAGACGGGGAATGTTTTTTATTCCCACCACCTGCTTCTAACCTTGCAATCGCAGGTGTTTTTGTGCCCATACGATCTGCTACTTCCGCTTGAGTAAGCCCAGCATTCATTCTTGCATTTAATAATTCATCAAATGAATGGAGCATAACAATACGTTTATGCACTAAAGTACAATAGAAAACTCTACCCATACCCTCCATTGACTTCATCCGAAGTTCAAATGAACCATCTTTCATTGCTCTTGTGTGAGGCATTCCAAGATTGGCACCATGAATACGCATCCGTTCTGTGAGATGAATATACCTAGCCTGAATTCCTGCAGGCATATTCAGTATTTCCTCTTGAAGTGCCTCGTTGTAATAGATGATTTCCCATTCCATATAGTCAATATTAACGTATTTGTTATCAATATCAAGAGGTAAATTCAAAATTTCATGTTTTTCATACGGCTAACGGGGAGCTAACCAGCAACCTCCCTTGCCCTCATGGACGGGGGCAAGGGAGGTTTGTCTGCGTTCAGCGTCTTGATAGGCGGCGCGTCCCATGTCGCACTGACATTTTTGCAGGCGATATCCTGTTTTGGTGTCTGAAACAATAGGGATATTAAAGTGCCGCCGTGCATGTTCCTGTGTGCTTTCCTTTTGGTAATACTTGTTATAGTGCACTTGCTGGTTAGCTCCCCGATAAGCGGCGCAGGGACGCGCCGCTTATCGGCACGGCTCAGGCGCCCAATAATGTTATTCATGTTCCAACGGATTTTTTGTCTCAAGAAAGGTGAATTCTTCAAAATCTTTCGTATTCACGGTATAGAGTCCGGAAATACCGTGATCTTTTAACGTGGCAGCCAGGGCAGCATCAAAAATCTTCTTTCGCGTGGTGACAGATTTGAGCAGCCCGACAAGCGTCTCAAGTTGCGTCGGCTGGTGATACAGAATCGCGACGCCGGTATCCACATAGTCTTGGACAATTTGGATGGCATCAGGTAATAGCAACGGCGCTTCAAGCCGATGCCATGTGATAACATTGAGAAACTCCATAAGGACTTGTGCAGGAAGACACACGGAGAGATGACGCGTCAGCGTCCCGCGTATTCATGGCCTGTTCAACAAAGACTTTAGCGTGCGGATGAAATGGAGAGGCGGTATTATGCGCATAGATCAACACATTGGTATCAAGGGCATACATTATGCGTTACCCCGTTCCGCATACATTTCTTCTCGGTCAAGGGCAATATCTGTCCCCAAGTTGAATGTCCGAACCGTAAACGAATGCTGCGGCATCATGCTGGATTGAGGGGGCACGATGTCGTGCTTGAGGGATTGCAGCAACACCTCTATGGCCTGAATCCGATCAGTCATTGGCGCATGCCGAAGTTGCTCCACCATGTCTTGAGCAAGCATCTGATTCTCCTTCTAACTCACAACAGGTAAGCCATCGCCTCTGGCGGTGGACTCCGAAAGGCTCGGCCATTCCGTCGCGCATGGGACTGTAGTAGAGATGATCTCCCTCCCATCAACCAAAGTGGAAGAAGATCATCATGCGAGATTGGCAAAACCAATCCCACATAAAATGGTACTGCAAATACCATCTTGTATTTGTGCCGAAATATCGTCGGCGTGCGATTTATCGGAGGAATTCTCCGAGAGTTGTGTCAGCAACAAGGGATCGAGCTTGTTGTAAGGGCACGCCATAGTGGACCACATTCATCTCTGCCTGAGCATTCCGCCGAAATACAGCGTGGCGAACACTGTCAGTTTTCTCAAGTCGAAGCAGCCACCAATTACCGAGGTATCAAGATAGACGCGAAGTTTCTTCATTTTTTGCTGCGCCTAATGGTCTGGCTCAGGCGCCCAATGCCGCGTGGCACTGAGCTTGAAAGTTGCTGAGGAGCCGGACCGCGGCATTGGGTCGCTTGCAGCCGAATGTTAGGCGAATGGGCTGTGAAAAACGACCCATCAATTGAGCCTGGCCCCTTTTCTCTGCGAAAGCAAAAACCGTGACGCTTTTGGCAGTCCGCCAGATGCTTTCGTTAGGACTATGCTATTAAAATACCGATCAATATCGAAAAAACTTTCTCCAAATCTCCTGGAATTGTAAAACTGTTAATATCCTTTGTAATATGTTGTTGTTTTCTTTCAAGAACACCAAATTTCCAAACATCGCCTATAGTGATAGCACCATACAATCTATCATTCTCATTACTTTCTTCATACCTGTCTAAAGCTATTAACTCTGCTGACAGCTGATTAAACCCTTTATCTAAGTCGCCTTTTTTTGCTTCAATTACGATCAACTCTTGTTTTAGCCGTATTAAGTAATCTAATGAACCACTTAATCTGCTATCGATTTCTATTGCATATTCCACGTTTATTTTTGATTCCGTGTTTCTGGCGATCTCCACTAAAATTGGTGCTATTAAAAAATCTCTCTTAGCAATTTCAGAAGTTATAGTGATTTTTGGAAGAATAGTATAAAAAGTATCTTGAAGTTTTCTGATATCATTATGTTCGTAATCGTCAGATTGCGGAAGATTCACCACTTCATGAGAAAAAGAATATCCTAATTCTTCAACTATTTCATCGGTAGGATTGTTCAACTCAAAATAATCGCTGAACGTGTATTTTTTTCCTTCTACTAAGATAGGTTTTTTCATTTACAATCTCTGCTATTTGTGATTTCGCCTAACAGGTAGTAAACGGCGAGTCGCCGTGTTAAGTACGTCGAAACGCCTTATATACCACAATCTATACTGGTACCTGGTTTCGATTGATACTGCCGGCTTTGACGCTGAAGCGTGAGAGTCAACCAGAGGTTGTGAATTTGCGATATCGGTCGCAACTAGGTACTAGTACCTAGTTTCGACCGATGTTGCAAGTTCATAGTATCTGCTGGATCACACGCTTGGTTCACACGCTCCAGTGCGGGGATTAGCAATATCGAGCGAAACTATGTACTAGAGGGCGTTCTCAATTAAGCCGAATCCCCCGAAAATCAAGTACATCAACCCCATACACTTGTCGGTAGGTCGCGCCTATTCGATTTTCTCACACCAAGCCACAAAGACACGAAGAATTCCTCTTGGCTCTTTATGGATTCCGGACTGCTTTGGAGTGCGCCGGCAAAGCGGCGCAGCCGCATCGAACCTCAGCCACGGG
>NZ_FLUY01000279.1 GCF_900092655.1 Candidatus Thiosymbion oneisti | reverse complement strand
ACATGACCAACAGCACTGGCCGCTATGCCCCCTCTCCCGCCGGGAGAGGGTTGGGGAGAGGGGATCAAAAAGATGAATCTCTCTACTTAAACACTTATGAATTTACCACTACCAAAAAGTTTTTTGTCGGGAACCCGACCCACATTTCCGATGCGGGGAAAACTGACCCCTTCACCGAACCCGTGGCTTGTGGCCTGGTGTCTTAGCGCGAACCCGCTTTCCCTCCGGCTTGCTCGGGCTGCGGACCGCCGCCTTGCGATGCCTTGCCGGGGGTCGGTCCTGCCTTGCCCGGCGTGCAGGTGTCCGGGGTCGCTCCATACCCGCAAGTGCCAGTAGGTCTGTGAGTTCGTCTGGGGTCAGATCGCGCCAGTGGCCGGCGAATACCCGCGGCCCCAGGATGACGTTGCCGAAGCGGACGCGTTTGAGCCGGCTGACCCGGCAGCCGACGGCTTCCCACAGGCGCCGCACTTCCCGGTTGCGGCCTTCGCGCAGCAGGACGTGGAACCAGCGGTTGGCGCCCTCCCCACCCGACTCGACGATTTCCTCGAAACGGGCCTCGAAACGGGCCGGTCCGTCTTGGAGCAGGATGCCGTGGGTCAGCTGCTTCAGGGTCTCCGCGGACACCTGGCCCAGGATGCGCACGGCGTATTCCCGCTCCAGGGCCTGGGCGGGGTGCATGAGGCGGTTGGCCAGCTCGCCGTTGTTGGTCAGGAGCAAGAGGCCGGAGGAGTTGATGTCGAGTCTGCCAACGGCAATCCAGCGCCCGGTTTTGAGGGGCGGCAGGCGGCTGAATAGGGTGCGTCGGCCTGCCGGGTCGTGGCGGGTCACCAGCTCGCCTTCCGGCTTGTTGTAGGCGATGACTCGAAGTTCCGTCTGGCGCGCGGACCGGCGCTTGACCGCTTTGCCGTCGACCCGGATGTGATCCGCCGGGCCGATGCGGTCGCCCAGCCGGGCCAGCTTGCCATTGATCCGCACCCGCCCGGTGCGGATCCAGCCCTCAATCTCACGGCGCGAGCCGAGACCCGCGTCTGCCAGGACTTTCTGTAGCCGGACCGCCGCTGGGGCGGATGGGGTCCGCGGTGGTCGGTGTTTGGGTCCTGTTGGCATCGGTAACTTCTCATTTAAACCGCAAGTGAATGCAAATCGGTCACAAAAGATCACATGATCTTTTCTGTGCGCAGATGACGCCGATTTTCACAGATTATTTCGTTTTTAATCTCTGTGGGTCGAATTCCCCGCCGCTTGTGGCGAGAAAAAAGACTCCCATCCGAAAGCAATCCTGAATTATTTGGCGCTGTTTGGGGGAAAAGATCCCTCCTGCGTCGGGACAAGAAAGATCCCTCCTGCGTCGGGACAGGGTTTG
>NZ_FLUY01000779.1 GCF_900092655.1 Candidatus Thiosymbion oneisti | reverse complement strand
ATACGGTTAGCATTTTGATGGTCCATATTGTATGGGTCACTAAATATCGTTACCCAGTATTAAAAGGAAATATTCAAGGCTCTTTATGGATTCCAGACTGGTCGAAGAGGACGACAGTTGGTAGCACGATGACCGATGACGGAACAGGTAGCCTTTTCTCAACAATAACAGCAAGTTATACGCCGCCCCTCTGGCT
>NZ_FLUY01000056.1 GCF_900092655.1 Candidatus Thiosymbion oneisti | reverse complement strand
GGCATTGATTTTCGGCTGGCTCCCCAGGCTCCAGCGTGGGAGCAGACCTGGTCCCGACGGAGGAGGGATCTGATGCTCCAGCGTCGATTAAGC
>NZ_FLUY01000507.1 GCF_900092655.1 Candidatus Thiosymbion oneisti | reverse complement strand
GGGGTCGGCTGAAGCCGATGTCAAGCTAAAGCTACTCGAGACGGATGCGCGATACATTTTGCGGTTCTTTCCCTTCACTGTGATGATTGATATA
>NZ_FLUY01000675.1 GCF_900092655.1 Candidatus Thiosymbion oneisti | reverse complement strand
CTGATTATGTGTCGGGTCCGCGGTGCGGACCGCTGGGATGTTGCGGCCATCCAGCCTGTGAAAACCATTGGTTAGTGCAGATAACAACCGGAAAGCGAACCACGGATGAACACGGATCGACACGGATGG
>NZ_FLUY01001704.1 GCF_900092655.1 Candidatus Thiosymbion oneisti | reverse complement strand
CACTACTGTCCCGTTAAATTGTCGAACAGATTCAGTTGGTTAGGGATTCCGGGAGCCTCCGTTATGTGCGGGTCATTTGTAAGCAGTTGAATTAACGGGGTTCTTTCGAACAAGGTCAGGCTCAGAATCTGTAGGATTGTGTAGAGATCGGCCCGGATCTCGAGGCGCTTTTTGATGATGGCCACGAGGACATAGACAGACAAGGCGATCCATATCTGGCTTTTGAGTGCGTTCTCGGAGGTGCCGAAGAATGACTTGATGCGCAGGTGTTGTTTAATCCATTTGAAGAACAACTCCACCTGCCAACGGTAGCGATACAGATCGGCCAGCGTTTGCGCCGGGATGGCGAAGTTGTTGGTCAGAAAGTTGAAGGTCTTGCCGCTTGGCGTATCGTGGTATTTCACCCGGCGTAGCGGTTGAGGATAGGTGCTTGCCGAATCGACCCCAGTGAGCACGATGGTCTGATCGCAACGGACACCGCCCGATTTGTCCACGGGCTGGGAGTAACGACGCCGGTACTTGGTGTTGGACTTGGCGCGAATGACGAAGAAGGCGCCGGCTGTGTGCAGGGTAAAAAGCCTTCGGAAGTCCACGTAGCCCCAGTCCATGATGTAGAACGCGCCGGGTTCCGGCAGGAGGATGTCGAGCACGTTGACGTCGTGCAGCTTGCCGTCGGAGATGTGGACGAAAGTCGGGATGTTGCCGCGCAGATCCAGCAAGGTGTGCAGCTTGGCCGCAGACTTGGTGGCAGGAAACAGCGCCCACGGGAAGAGCGACAGACACAGGTCGATGGTGGTGGCATCCAGGGCATAGACGGTATTGTCGAGGCTCAGTCCCAGGTCCTCGTCGGCATAGAGAGGCCGGGCGATGCGAATCAAGGCGTGGGCAAAGTCGGCATAAATCCGCCAGTCGCGCCGTTCGTTGGCTTTGGATAAGGTGTTGCGTGCTACCCGAGTGCAGCGCAACCCCATGTGGTACAGCTTGCTCTGCTGGGCGCACAGACAGGCTTCGATGTCGCGCAAGCTCTCGCGGTAAGTCAGCTGCGCAAATGCCATCGCGAGATACTGGTCGAGACAGCGGAACTGCTTGACATAACGTTCGCCCTGGTAACGCGCCACACAACGCCGAAACGTGTGCAGAGGCAAATGGTCCATGACTTGCGAAAAAACTAACGGTCCTGAATACATGATCCTCTCCCCGGGGAATCCAGGGCCGAAGCATGTCGGTACGGGTTTTTGCGTTCAAGTCGGTGACACCCCGAAAATGGATGTTTTTATCTACATTTCAGATAGTTATCTGGTAACCAC
>NZ_FLUY01001617.1 GCF_900092655.1 Candidatus Thiosymbion oneisti | reverse complement strand
ACGGAAATTGCGAAAAAACGCAATGACGCAAGGACGCCAAGACGCAAAGAAAGAACAAAGAAACTTTGCGTCTTGGCACCATTGCGTCCTGGCGTTAAATGGGCCGGAAAGTGGGCGGTCAAGCATAAATTTTTCAAACTGGGCCACTGCCAGCCATGCTCACATCTTGCCTCGACCCGCGCCCTGAATATAATGCCGCAGACTTAAGAAACCATTGCCATTTCTCAGGAGAACCATCATGCCCACTTACGATTATCGCTGTGACGCCAACGGCCGGGTGTTGGAGGTCAACCACCGCATGAGCGAAAGCCTGTCCACCTGGGGCGAGCTCTGTAAGTACGCCGGCATCGAGCCGGCCGGCACCCCGACCGATGCCCCTGTCCACCGCCTGGCTACCGGCGGCAGCCCCATCTCCAGCACCAATCTCGGCAGCGGCACCGCTCCCGCCCCTGCCTGCAACACCGGGGCCTGCTGTCCTACCGGCATGTGCGGCCTCAATTGAGGCGATTTCCTCAAAAAGGTCGGTCGGGTTAGGCATGGTTCCGGTGTTCGGTTGTCCGATCAACCCGGGCTTGTCATAGCCCGACTGCCAAGAAAACGACGCATCACGCGGATCTTCACGGATCGATTCGTGCCGATCCGTGCGATAACATCCCAGCGGTCCGCACCGCGGACCCGACCAATAATCAGCTGGTCAGCGTAGGGTCCGCTGCGCGGACCTTCGGAAGCTCGCATAGGGTGGGAAAGGCCAGGCGCCGTCCCGCAGGGAGCCTGGCCGCATCCCACCGCAAGGCGGGATGCGCTGCGCTTT
>NZ_FLUY01000567.1 GCF_900092655.1 Candidatus Thiosymbion oneisti | reverse complement strand
ACGCGCCGTAACCCAACACGTCAGACTTGTCCCGATGCAGGAGGGATCTTTTCCCACAACCAACGCCAAATAACCCAGGATCGAGTCCGGACAGGCACGGTGTCGAACGCGGCGTAACGCAACAGGACGCCAGGTTGTGTAATTTGAACCGCTCAACACATGCCTAACCTGACCTACCCTTCGGGTCCGTTGCACTTTTGCGGTTCAACGGCGGCGAGCGCAAAGCGCACCTGGCCGGCCCGTTTATCGCGTATCAGTGTCCAACCCGTAGGTAGGCTGGGAAGTGCTCGGCTCGCCGGTACCTCCAGGTAGACCAGTGCCCCGGGGGCGAGCCAGCCTCTACTGCTCAGCAGGGTACAACTCGGTGCCAATAGGTCCTTGTGGAAGGGCGGATCCAGGAAGACGAGATCGAAGGGTCCACCACTCCCGGCTAGCCAGTGCAGGGCATCCGCCCTGCGGACTCGGACCTGAGCAGCGCCCAGGCTGCGGGCGCTGGCCGCTAGCACCTGGGTCACGGGCTCGGAACGGTCGATCATGAGCACCTCGTCCGCGCCGCGGGAGGCCGCTTCGAAGCCCAGGGCACCGCTGCCGGCAAAGAGATCCAGGCAACGGGAACCGAGGATAACCGGCTGCAACCAGTTGAACAGGGTCTCGCGCACCCGATCCGCCGTGGGACGCAGCCCAGGTTGCGCGGGTATCGACAGCCTGCGCCCCCGGTAGCGACCGCCGATAATGCGCAGCTGACCCTTATTGCCCGCTCGCATAGCTTGGGCAGAAACCTGAGGTCTGGACCGAGATATCCGAAGGGCTAGTACCTAGTTTCGATCGATATTGCTAGTCCACACACTGGAGCGGGTAAGCCAAGCGTGTGAGCCAGCAGATACTATGAACTTGCAACATCGGTTGAAACTAGGTACTA
>NZ_FLUY01000514.1 GCF_900092655.1 Candidatus Thiosymbion oneisti | reverse complement strand
GATGGCCTGGGCATTGCTTGCTGCTTTTCGCCGGGCGCAGTAACCCCTGAACGCGCCCACGCCAAGCCGGTTGATCACCCGCAGGAAGTTGTCGCCCAACACCATCAGGCTCATCTCAGCGCGG
>NZ_FLUY01000655.1 GCF_900092655.1 Candidatus Thiosymbion oneisti | reverse complement strand
GCTCCGTCGAGGCTGGCCAGGAGGTCCTGTGCGAGTTCCGCCCCGTCGCTCTCCGAGAGATCGAAGGCCTTAGCTCGCAGGTTGTCGATGGCTGGATTCCCCATGGATATCCTCCAGTCTAAGTCAGTAGTCGGCGACTCGAAACATACCGCACATAACC
>NZ_FLUY01000625.1 GCF_900092655.1 Candidatus Thiosymbion oneisti | reverse complement strand
TAGGGGGCGTTCTCAATTGAGCTGAATCCTCATGAAAATCAAGCACATCAGGCCCATGCAGCAGCGGCTACGAGTTTCCGA
>NZ_FLUY01000710.1 GCF_900092655.1 Candidatus Thiosymbion oneisti | reverse complement strand
AGCCTGTGAAAACCGTTGGTCAGTGCAGATAACAACCAGAAAGAGAACCACGGATGAACACGGATCGACACGGATGGAGAC
>NZ_FLUY01000623.1 GCF_900092655.1 Candidatus Thiosymbion oneisti | reverse complement strand
GTCGAGCCAGATCCAATCGGCAGACCTTTATGGCGAGACGATACAAGCAAGGCACAGCCCGAGCTCAGGAAGCCCTGCTGCCGCCGCGGGTGGAAGATTACGTCAGTGAGACCAACCGGGTTCGGGCGATCGACGCTGACGTGGACACA
>NZ_FLUY01000524.1 GCF_900092655.1 Candidatus Thiosymbion oneisti | reverse complement strand
GGTCTGGAGCAGGGTCTGGAGCAGGGTCTGGAGCAGGGTCTGGAGCAGGGTCTGGAGCAGGGTCTGGAGCAGGGTCTGGA
>NZ_FLUY01001401.1 GCF_900092655.1 Candidatus Thiosymbion oneisti | reverse complement strand
GACCCTGAGGTATCCCCACATTATTGCAATCTAAAACAACGAGTTATGGAGCGAATGAGCGGCCACGATGCCCTCATG
>NZ_FLUY01000529.1 GCF_900092655.1 Candidatus Thiosymbion oneisti | reverse complement strand
CTCCCCAGGCTCCAGCGTGGGAGCAGACCTGGTCCCGACGGAGGAGGGATCTGACGCTCCAGCGTCGATTAAGCGCCTCGGTAGGCTAAC
>NZ_FLUY01001694.1 GCF_900092655.1 Candidatus Thiosymbion oneisti | reverse complement strand
TCTTGTCTGCATCGGCTCTCTACAACCGACCAGGGGCGGCTTTGTTAGTTCTACTATTTACAGCGCACTACACTAGTCAGGCTGGGACCGCCGTCTTTCAGACGGCTTTCGAAACCGCTCTTACGGATTTCGGCGCTGCTGTACGCGTATC
>NZ_FLUY01000666.1 GCF_900092655.1 Candidatus Thiosymbion oneisti | reverse complement strand
GTTTATAGAATAATCCCTTTATAAAACAACAGGATAATGGAAAAATTCATTCATTTTTGGACTCACCCAGCAGGTGAAATAGCCAATCTTTGAAAATCCAA
>NZ_FLUY01000808.1 GCF_900092655.1 Candidatus Thiosymbion oneisti | reverse complement strand
CACATCGCCCGCCGGGCCAATGCGGAGGATGGGGTGAAGGGGCGTTTTTGGGAGGGCCGTTTCAAGAGCCAGGCGTTGCTCGATGAGAAGGC
>NZ_FLUY01000736.1 GCF_900092655.1 Candidatus Thiosymbion oneisti | reverse complement strand
AGATGCGAGGCGCGCGAGCGCAGGAATAGCCGGTCCTCTTTCAAGCTCGCGCAACAACGCAGCTGGTCGCTTCTCGCTGCGCCCGAAGGGAGCCCCCCAAACACGCCAAGGCGGCGTTTTCAACACTGAAGGCTCATATGGATAGAAAAATGTTACAGAAACCAAGGAAAGTCTTTGTAATCAGCGTTAGTGCCTATTTCGGCCTGGCGCTCTGTTATGTTTTTTCGGTCATTGCCACCGTACCTTACCCGGAGTCCATAAGGGCTTTAATAAATCAACCCAATCACAGCCTATTCGCTTTGATTGTTCTTCCATGGGCTGCAGGCTTGTTTGCAATTTCCATAAAACCGGAGATATTCAGTAAAAAATATATATTCGGGCACACCATTCTGTTGATAATCCTGTCGATTATTCTGTTGCTTATCAATGCCGATGCCCAGGAAAAGGGACCGCCGCACCTCCCCTTCCAACTGCAGCACCCGAACCGCAATGCCTTGCAGAAATCGGTACAGTGTGCCGAAACACAGCGCAGAAATGTTTTAGACGATAAGATAAAACCCGAAGCGGCCATATCCGGATATAAAAAGTGTGTGGCGGCGAACTTAGGGATTACTGAAAGCGACGTACAGAGATTCAATGGAACTGCCGATTTTCTGGCCAGAGGATCCGTGGTAGCCTATGTGGATTATATCTATACTGCATCCGCCGCAATGTTCGGCACCCTCTATTTTTGGTATTTATTCTTTCTAAGATTTTCAAGACAGTCCATAACTCCCCAAATGAAAGATCAATTGCTTTTAGTGTACATGTTCCTTTTAGTCTGGGTACCGACCAGGATCTATTCGATTTGGCATGAGAGCTTTTTTTCCATTCCGGATGTGGGGCATAGTCTACCGGTAGTGGGTTTTGCCGGTGCATCGTCATTAGTTCTGTTGTTACTGATATTCAGACCAGGCCCGATCATGATCGTGGTTTCGGTAACGCAGGCTGTCTTATCATCTGCGGTGGGAATTATAGGAATAATCAATCCCAGTTACTTTCGATTATTGGGTACAATATTCAACGACATGAATATATATAGCTTCCTTGCCATAGAGCTTGCTGCTTTGTTGACCCTAATGGCAATAGTATCGCAATATTTTGATTTTTTTAATGATAACGAAAATCAAAATTCATTGTAATCATGATGGTCATCGCTCGGATCAAGCAAGCCAATCCGGAATCCGGTATCGATGAGGATGTTATCACTCAATGCCATCTTCCTCTTCTGAACCTCCCCCGGCGTATCCTGCCCACAGGGCACGTTGTCTCGTTCCCACGCGCCGCGTGGGAACGCGAAAGCTCCGCGCCGCGGAGGGCTCCATGCGTGAGAATCCGTAGGTAAAAGCCATATTTTCCTATGCTCAATGTCATTGAGCACTACTTTTTTGCGTGCTTTGCGTCTTTGCGGTTCAAACGCTTCCCGCAGCCTCATCGGTGCCGGGTGAGTCGAGTCGGTGGGCACAGCCCACCCTACCGGTCCCGGCAGGATCCCCAGGGGAAAATCAGCCGCAAATCGACGCAAATGGACCCGGAACCGTCGATAGATGGCGGACCGATCCTGCTCGGAAGGTGCGCCTAACCCGACCTACCACTGAACTTTTTTGCCGCAAATGAACGCGAATCAACGCAAATCGGTCGCAATCGGTTTGCCCTCGTCGAGGCTGCTCGGCCCGCCAACGGGCCAATTGGTCGTGGTGATTTTTCAAGTCTTGTAGGTCGGGTCAGGCGCGCCTTTCGGTGGTGGGGGATGCAAATACCTTCGAACGCGCCCTAGCCCGACATTCGATGGTGCGCACCGGCTTGCTCCGTAGAAGATGCGGATCCAATCGAAGCCAATGCCACTAAGTTAACTGTTGGCCGCTTGCCGTGGTGGGTCGGAATACGCAAGAGAAAACGACGAAGCGCGTAGGGCGGGACAGGCCATGGACGGCTGCATCCCGCCTGTGATCGGGTGCGTCGCCCATGCCGATGTCCCGAACGTGCTTTGCTGTATGCCCGTATTCCCTAAACACAGCCAGAGTCGAGTGCGGCATATTGGCATCCAGCAGAAACTTCATGCCGTGCCCGGTAGTGGGTGAAAAGATTCCTCCTCGACCAGGGCGCCGGCGAATGCGAGTGCAGCCCGAATGTCCTCTTGCAATAAGCCATATTCTCGCTGGACTTCTTCAAAGCTCATACCCCCTGCCAGGCTTCCGACGACGATGGCGACCGGCACTCGGGTACCTGCAATGACGGGTTTGCCATGACAGATAGTCGGGTCGATCAGGATTCGATCATCCCATTCCATGTTGCAGACCTCTTTGGCATAAGTGTTGGGTCCCGGATAACTCAATACCATTAAGTTAGGCGTTACCGGTCGGCAAAGTAAGCGAAAAAACGACGCATCACGCGAATCCTCACGAATGGATTCGCGCGCTTCGTAGTTTTCTCTTTCGTATTCCGACCCACCACGACAAGCGGCCAACAGCTAACTTAATGGCATTGCCGGACAACTTACCATCGGTAAAGAACCTTGTTATCTTTCAGACCCTTACTGTCAGAACAACCGAATGATAAATCTTTCAAAGTCAATTCTCCACGCCCCCCGAGTCTCCGCGGTTCAAATAAACAGGGGACCTCTGCGTCCTTTGCGCCCTTGCGGTTCCGTAGCCCATAATGATCCCCGACCATGAGCTGGATCGAGCTTGCGGCCTATCTGGGCACCGGTGTCTGTGCCGGGTTGATCGCCGGGCTGCTGGGGGTCGGGGGCGGTGTCGTCGTGGTACCTGCGTTGGTCTGGATCTTCTCCGGGGCGGGATTTGCCGCGGACTGGAGCTTCCACCTCGCCGTGGGGACCTCGCTTGCGACCCTTATCGGGACCGGCAGCGCATCGGCCTATTCGCACCACCGGCGTGGTACCGTGCGCTGGGATCTGGTCCGCATCCTGGCGCCATGGTTAGTCATCGGCGCTTGGATCGGTTCGGCCGGCGCCGGGCTCCTGGACGCGACCTGGCTGCGGCGCATTTTCGGGCTCTTTCAACTCTATGTGGGCCTGGACATGCTGTTCAAACGCGCCCAAGTTGGGGCCCATAAGCTGCCGAGCAGGCCGGCGCTGGGTCTGATCGCTACCGGAATCGGCTCCCTCTCGGCACTGTTAGGCATCGCCGGCGGGACCCTTACGGTGCCCTTCCTGACCCGCTCGGGCCTGGATATCCGCCGGGCGGTCGCGACCGCCGCCGCATGCGGGCCATCCATCGCCTTGGCCGGGGTCCTGGGGTTCATGGTGGTGGGTTGGGGACATGCGGGGCTGCCCCCCGGCAGCACGGGCTTCGTCTACTGGCCGGCGGTGGCCGGCATCCTGCTCACCAGTATGCCGTCCGCCCCTATCGGGGCGCGCCTTGCCCATACCCTCCCGTTACCGGTGCTCAAGCGGATCTTTGCCGTGCTGGTACTGATAGTGGCGGCAAAGCTGCTCTGGGGATGACGGAACCCGGTACGGGGGAACCCAGTGAACCGCATCCGGCCTCCAGCTACCAGTCGCCGGCCTCCAGCCACTGGCAGCTGGCGACTGGTAACTGGCGACTAAAGCTGCTTGCGCGCACACTGGGCACAGGTCCCCAACAGCTCGACGACCGGGCGTCTGGTCTCGAAACCGATCGCCATCGCAGCGGAGCGCAGGCTTTGCATAACGGCCTGGTTCTCCAGCTCCGCCACGTCACCGCAAGCGGCGCAGATCAGGAACTGGCCGGCATGGGGATGATCCGGATGGGTGCAACCGACAAAGGCATGCAGGCTCTCCAGCTTGTGCGCCAGGCCCTGCTCGAGCAGAAAGTCCAACGCCCGATAGACGGTCGGCGGGGCCGGGTTGCGGATGCCGGCCCGCATCCGATCCAGGAGCTCGTAGGCGCTCAAGGGCGTGTCGGACGCCCACAGCAGCTCCAACACGGTGCGCCGCTGCGTGGTCAGCTTGGCCCCGCGTTCGGCGCAGCGCTGCTCGGCGCGGCGCAGGACCTCGGCGAATTTCTGCTTATCCAACCACCTTGCCCCCGGTCGCGGCGGTGACGACGGACGCCCGTGCCCGCCGGCGTGCGCGGGACTGGGTGAATAGCGCGGAGACGATGTATAGGGCGCCCGCCAGCAAGATGATCACGGGGCCGACCGGCAGATCGGGCCCGTAGGACAGGGCCAGTCCCAGGGTGCTCACCAGACTGCCGAGCAGCGTGGCGAGCAGCATCATGGCACCCAGGGAATGGACATAGTGGCCGGCGACGGCGGCGGGCAGGGTCAGGAGCGCCAGGACCAGGATCAGGCCCACCACCCGGATCAGGAGCACCACGGTGAGGGCGACCAACACCAACAGCAGCAGATAGAAGAAGGTCACCGGGATGCCGCGCAGCCGGGCGAGCTCCTCGTCGAAGACGACGGCGAGAAACTGGCGGTGGTAGGCGCCGACGATACTCAGCAGCAGGGCGTCCAGGGCGACCATGAACCATAGGCTCGCCTGCGGTACCAACAGGATATTGCCGAACAGATAGCTCATGAGGTCGGTCTGATAGCCCGGCGTCTTGGCGATGAACAGGATGCCTACCGCCATTCCGATCGCCCACAGGGCGCCGATCAAGGTGTCCTCCTGCGCCTTCCATCGGAGCCGCACCCAACCCATCAGCAGGGCCGCAGCAACGGCAGCCACCAGGGCCCCGCCCAAGGGATCGGATCCGAAGTACAGGGCTGCCCCCATACCGCCCAGGACGGAGTGCGCGATGCCGCCGGCGAGAAACGCGATGCGCTTCACCACCACATAGGTCCCCATGACGCCGCAGCCGATGCTGGCCAGCAGCCCGGCAATCAAGGCCGATTGCAGGAACTCGTGCTCCGCCAGGGCAGCGAAGAACGCCGTCATGCATCAATGCCGGTGCGCCACCATGCGCACCTGCTCCCCGTACAGGTCTTGGATGACCTGACCGTCGATGACGTCCGTGCGATGACAGACCAAGGTTCGATTGACGCACGCGACCTGCGTGACATAGCTGCAGATGAAGCCCACGTCGTGGGAGACGACCAGGATCGTCATACGCGCGTTCAATTGCTTCAGCAAATCGAAGATGTCGCTCTCCAGGCGCAGATCGATGCTCGCCGTCGGCTCATCGAGAAGCATGACCGTGGGCTCGGAGACCAGGGCCCGCGCCAGCAGCACCCGTTGCAGTTGCCCGCCGGACAGACTGCCAATCCGGCGCCCGGCCAGGTCCGCCGCCGCGACCTCTTCCAAGGCCCGCCGGGCGGCCTGCCGCTCGGCCTTGCCCAGGGCGCCCGGTGCCAAGGCGCCCAACCAGCCGGGCCGCGAACGGCGACCCAGGCACCCCAGCAGCACCGCCTGCTCCACGGTAATCGGAAAATCCCTGGGGAAGCCGGGGTACTGGGGGACATAGCCGAGCCGTCGCGTCGCCGCGCGCGGGCGCTCTCCCAGGACGACAATCTCGCCGGACTGGGGCTCGAGCAGCCCCAGAATGAGCTTGAGCAGCGTGCTCTTGCCGCCGGCATTCGGGCCGATAATGCCGAGAAACTCGCCCTCCGCGACTTGGAGACTGACGGCTTCGAGCACCGGCGCTGCGCCGTAAGAGAAACTCAGGTCCCGGAGTTCGATGACGGCCTGCGGCGACCTCATCTTGCGACGGCCCCCGTGATCTGGCGGGCGACCCGGCGCAAGTTGGCGGCATAATCGGCAGCCAGCGGATCGATGGCTACCACCCGCCCGCCGATGGCGCGGGCGACCTGCTCGGCGGATCTTCGGGAAAACTGGGGCTGGACGAAGACGACCTTCACCTGCTCGCGCCTGGCCTGCTCGATCAGGGCCGTCAGGGCCCGGGGTCCCGGCTCCTTGCCCTCCCGCTCGATCGGTATCTGGACCAGGCCGTAGGTAGCGGCGAAGTAGCTCCAGGCCGGGTGGAAGACCATGAACTTGCGATTACGCAGCGGCTCCAGCAGGGTCCGGAGCTCCCGGTCCAGGGCCTCGAGCTCAGCGACGTAGGCAGCGTGGTTGCGGGCGAAATCCGCCGCGTGTGCCGGGTCCAGCTCGGCGAGCCTGGCGCGGATCACCCCGGCCAAGTGCTTGACCAGCGGTGGGCTGGTCCACACATGGGGGTCGGATGCATGGTGATGCGCATGATCCGCTGCCTGGCCGTGGCGGTCCTGGTGCCGATCATGACCTGACGGGCCCTGCGCATCGCCATCGCCGTCGTGCCCCTGGGCCTCCAGCTCACGCCGGTCGATGCCGCTACGGACATCGAGTATCTGCATGGCGGGATTGGCGGAACGGATGCGCTCCATCCAGGCATCCTCGAACGGCACCCCGGCCCGCACATACAGCACGGCCTTTGCCAGCGCACTGATCTGTTGCGGCGTCGGATCATAGGTGTGGGGGTTGTAACCCGGTCGCACCATCGCACGCGCATCCACGTGCTCGCCGCCGACCCTTTCGACGCAGGTCCGGATCGGCACCACACTGGCAAAGACGCGCAAGGGCTCGGCCCGGCCGACGGCTGGGCCGACGGCGGAAACTAGCAACAGAAGCAGCAAGGTATAACGCATCGGCTGGATTCCGGTTCTCGCAGACTGGTAGGCACCGGCCGTGTCAACCTGGCTGGGGTCGCACCCACCGGCGGCAGCGGTCGCGAAAGAATATAACATAACAATATCATGCGAAGGCCCTTTATGGATTCCGGACTGCTTTGGAGTGCGCCGGCAAAGCGGCGCGACCGCATCGAACCTCAGCGACGGGGG
>NZ_FLUY01000803.1 GCF_900092655.1 Candidatus Thiosymbion oneisti | reverse complement strand
TGGTCATTGGGTGGGTAAGCCGTCTGAAAGACGGCGGTCCCAGCGTCCCCGGAACCGCCGACACTTTGTCGGCCCCTGGGACCGCCGACAT
>NZ_FLUY01000535.1 GCF_900092655.1 Candidatus Thiosymbion oneisti | reverse complement strand
CCAATGCGGAGGATGGGGTGAAGGGGCGTTTTTGGGAGGGCCGCTTCAAAAGCCAAGCACTGCTCGATGAGAAGGCGTTGCTGGCGGCGATGGCTTATGTGGATCTCAATCCGGTCCGGGCGGGACTTGCCGAGACGCCGGAAACTTCTGACTACACCTCGATTCAAGAGCGCGTCGGTGGATTGCCGGAAGAAGCCGGGTCCGAAACCGGCTCGCAGGAGGCCGCAACCGTTAAAGATCCTGAGGTAACGCTTGATGGGGAGGAGTTACGACCGGAAGCCGAGACGCAAGTCTTGCCCCAAGCCCCGCTGATGCCCTTTGATGCCACCGCACAAACCCCTTGGGCAGTGCCCTTTGTCTTCGAGGACTATCTGGAGCTGGTCGATTGGACGGGCCGGGCATTACGTGCGGATAAACCTGGATACATCGAGGGGCAAGCACCCAAGATCCTCGCGCGACTAGGCATCGACGGGGAGCGATTTATCGACTTTGCCGAGCGTTTTCTCAAGG
>NZ_FLUY01001104.1 GCF_900092655.1 Candidatus Thiosymbion oneisti | reverse complement strand
AGCGTGGGAGCAGACCTGGTCCCGACGGAGGAGGGATCTGACGCTCCAGCGTCGATTAAGCGCCGCGGTAGGCTAACCGCCAACGCCGATCAGCACCGAGGAGCTGCGTCCGCTGGAGCGGACAAGCTGCCGTTCCCACGCTGGAGCGTGGGAACGAGCGTGACAGCTGACGCCACCGTTTTTGCGACACCCTCGGCGGGAGAGGGGCTTTTGCGACACCTTCCACAGGTGGGGGGAATGAGTTTTTCCTATAGGAAAATCCACTCAAACCCGATCCCTTCCCCGTGCCCACAGGGGAAGCTGACTTGCCTTGCAGATGAGACACCTGTCCGCCGACCAAGCGGTTCCGCGCTTCCATCGCGCCTCCGCCTACAGCGCCCAACCCGCGTAGGGCGGGAAAGCGCAGCGCATCCCGCCTTCGGGATCCCAGCTCACCTGAACTGACCTGGTTACTGATCGACGCTGGAGCCTGGGAGCCAGATAAAGCGCTGGGAACGCCGGCATCCTGCCGGCCAGGATTTGTCGGCAAAAGGCTGTTCCGACCCGCCTTCTCCGCGGCGCGGAGCTTCCACGTCCCCACGCGGCGCGTGGGGGCGAGAAGAGGCGCTTAATCGACGCTGGAGCGTGGGAGCCGGATGGGTGTGGGAGCCGGATGCAAGTGCGCCCGGCAAAGGGTCAAAGGGCAGAGAACAAAGGGTCAGAGCGTCCTGGCGAGACGAATACCGACGTCGAAGTAGGCAACATCCGCGGCGTACCTGTAGCGGCCGGCGGAGCGCAACCACCCCGGGTCGCTGCCCCAGCCGCCCCCGCGCAGCACACGCCGGGCGCAGTCCCCACCCCCGGCCTCTCGCCAGGCGCTGCCGTCATTCGGTGCGCCCGCGTAGCTGTCATGCCAACAGTCCTCTACCCACTCGTAGACATTACCTGCCATCTCATACAGGCCGAAGGCATTGGCCGGCAGGCTGCCGGCGGGGACCGTCCGACGGCGATAGACGCCGGTCTTGGCGCCGCAGCCGTTGTAGTCATAGCTACCGTCGTAGTTGGCCTGGTCGGTGTGGATACAATCGCTGGTCCAGAAGGGGGTCGAGGTGCCGGCGCGGGCGGCATATTCCCACTCGGCCTCGGTGGGCAGGCGGTACGCGGCGCCTGTGCGCAGGCTCAACCAGCGCGCATAGACACGGGCATCGTTGAAAGAGACACAGACCACGGGGTGATCGGCAGACTGGGCAAAGCCGGGGTTGCGCCAGCTTGCGTCTTCCCGTTGCTGAAATCTTGAACGGTCCGCGTTCACTGTGTAACAGCCGCCACCGCGCTCGGCATCGGTCCGGTAGCCGGTCTCCGCGACGAAGCGGCCGAACTCCCCGACGGTGGTCTCACAACGGGCCAGCGCAAAGGGCCTGACCACAGCGACCGGATGTTGCGGTCCTTCGCTACTCAGGCGCTCTTTCTCTCCTGGAGGCGATCCCATCCTGAACCGGCCGGATTCGATCAGCACCATCTGCGGCCCTTCGCCGGGACGACTGACACAGGGCTCAGCCGGCAGGGTACCGGGCGCAAAACCGCTTGCCTCCTCGGCACCCTGGATCAATAGTGCCGGGAGGAATATCAGGACAAGACCGAGCAATGGGTGCGTCCGGGACCTTCGGTGATACCTACCAGCCCCGGACGCCGGCATTCCCGGCCCGACTCGCTTCTGGCTCCCACGCTCCAGCGTCATACTTCTCTCTGGCTCCCACACTCCGGAGACTGCTTCTACTTCTGGCTCCCACGCTCCAGCGTGGGAGCAGGCCTTGTCCCGACGGAGGAGGGATCTGACGCTCCAGCGTCACCAATGCTCACCACTGGCTCATACCTCGATCAACCCCTCTACCTCTAGCACTTCTGGCTCCCACGCTCCAGCGTGGGAGCAAGCCTTGTCCCGACGGAGGAGGGATCTTGACGCTCCAGCGTCATCAACGCTCACCACTGGGTCACCACCTCGATCAACCCCTCTTGCCGGGCATAATTCCGTGCGCTGGAATAGCGCCAGTGCACCGGGTTGTCCACATAGCCCCGCGCGACCGGATTATTGTGAATATACTCCAATTTCTGCCGCATCATCGCCTCCCCCTGGATTTGCTCCGGGTGGGAGCCCTCCTGCCAGACTTGATACTCCCGATCCACCTTGTGCCGCGCCTTGTGGAACGCGAGCAGGTCCAAAATCGGTGAGTGGCGCTCCTGCAGTCGTTTCACGATCCGCCCCGCGGTGAAGGACTTGAAGCTCGCTATCGCCTGGCCCAGGTCCGGTCCGGCGGCGAGCAGGTGGCAATGGTTCTCGAGGATGACATAGCCATACAAGATAAGACGATCCTGGCTCTGCAAAAATCTCAAGGAATCGAGCAAGATCTGCACGTTCGCAGGCTGAGCAAACAGAGGCAACCATTGAAGCACCGTGCAGGTGAGGAAATAGGGTGCATCCCGGTCGTAAATCCGGTAACGATCTCGACCCATGGCGGCCTTCCTCGTTTCTGTCCATTCTCCGTTATAGGTATTTTGGTTCCCGGGGTCCATTGCAGGAATGCCGTTTTGGGCGCTCCGGCGGCTTGGTGTTAGCTGGGCTTTCGAGCATACCTCGATGCTTCTCGACGCTGGAGCGTCAAGATCCCTCCTCTGTCGGGACAAGGCCTGCTCCCACGCTGGAGCGTGGGAGCCAGATAGTAAAGTTCGCGCTCAACGCCGGCTTGTCCGCTCCCGCGGACTCAGCTCCTCTGTACTGATCGGCATTGGCTGTTAGCCTACCGAGACGCTTAGTCGACGCTGGAGCGTCAAGATCCCTCCTCCGTCGGGACAAGGCCTGCTCCCACGCTGGAGCGTGGGAGCCAGATGAAAGGGACAAAGTAAAAAGGATACAGGGTCAGAATGTCCTGGCGAGACGAATACCGACGACGAAGTTGGCACCACCCGCGGCGTTCCTGAGGCGGAGCGCGGAGCGCAACCACCTCGGGTTGAAGTACCAGCCGCCCCCGCGCAGCACACGCCGGGCGCAATCCCCACCCCCGGCTTGCAGCCAGGCGCTGCCGTCAGCCGGTGCGCCCGCGTAGCTGTCATGCCAACAGTCCTCCACCCACTCCCAGACATTGCCCGCCATCTCGTGCAGACCGAAACCGTTGGCCGGCAGGCTCCCGACGGGGACCGTCCGGCGGCGATAGACGTCGGTCTTGGCACCACAGCCCTTGTAGTCGTAGCCGCCGTTGTAGTTGGCCTGGTCGGTGTGGATGCAGTCGCCGGTCCAGAAGGGGGTCGAGGTACCAGCGCGGGCGGCATATTCCCATTCGGCCTCGCTGGGCAGGCGGTAGCTGTGGCCGGTCTGCTCGCTGAGCCACGCCGCATAGGCCTGGGCGTCACGCCAACTGACATTGATCACCGGCTGGTCGCCGCGGCCCCAGCCTTCGTCGTCCGGCTTCTCGCGCCCGGTGGCCTCGGCAAAGCGATCATAGTCCACGAAGCGGACCTCGGTGCGGCCGATGGCGAAGGCCCGAACGGTCACCTGGTGCGGCGGGCTTTCATCGCTGACGCGTTCCGGCTCGCCCTTCGGCGAGCCCATGAGGAAGCTACCACCGGGGAGCCGAACCATCTCGGGGCCGGTGCCACCGATCCGCAAGGGATCGCGGAATGTCCGACCAGGCAATTCCGATGTTGGTTGCGTCTCCCTGGTATCCGATGTCTGCGTTTGCGGCGCTTCCGGCGGCAGCGCTTCCGGCGGCAGCGCTTCCGACGGCAGCTCGGGCGGAGTCGTCAACTCGGCGATCTGTTCCGGGGTCAGGGGCTCCGCCAGCGGGTCCGTGAACCCGCTACCGGTGGTGCCGGGGGTCCACAGCAATACCCGCAGGGCTTTGGGCTCCGGTGGTTGGGCAAGCCCGGCAAGGGCCACGGACCCAAGCTGGTCGGTCACTTCGGGGACCTGACCCCAGGTGAGGTAGGTCAGGCGCCGGGCGATGGAGTTGGCTATCGATTCGTCGGCGGGATCACCCCATTGGATCCGGTTGACCGGTGGTAGGGATTCGGCGTCTTTCCCAGGTAGCTCCAATGCCGCCTCGATGATTGCCGTATCGAAGCCATTGGCCGCCAGGGTCTCAAAAAGTGCTTGCGCCAACTCGGCGGTCTCTTTTCGGTGCCGAATGGTGACCCGGTACTCGGCATGGACAGCATTCTGCCTGGCGAGCGGACGTGATTCCGCCGCTTCCCGGAGCCACTGGTGCCAAGCGCTCCCGGCGAGCCAGGCGCCGCCGGCGGCCAGTATCACGGCGAGTGCCGTGCGCGCAAGCAGGGCCCGACGCAGGGTCCCGCCCAGATAGGGGCGCAGTAGACGCTTGGGCAGGACGAAATCGAGCAGCCGCAGGCGCCAACCGAACAGGACATCAGCGAAGATAGCATCGTTGAGGGCGCCGTGTTCGGCGGACAGGGTGCGCGATGCGGACAGCCAACGGTCGAGCCGCCAGCCCCTCTGGCGCAGCCACTCCCGGAGCCTCGTCCAGGGCCCAACGGCACGCGGCAAATTGACCGGCAACGCAAGGCGCCCGGTGCCGGTCCCCGGCTCGGGGCGCAACAACCGGCGGTAGAGCCGGCGGAGCCTGTGTTCATCGCCGCGGTCGAGACGTTCCAGCAGATCGGCACGCAGCCAGTCCGGCAGCCAGCCGGCACGGCTCCAGGGCAGGCGTGCGACCTTGAGCAGCCGGCGCTCGCGCGCCACGGGGTCGGGATCGGGGAACAGGCTCAGATCCAGGAGCCGGGTCAGGCCCCAGTGGAGCTGGGGGTAGGCAGCCATCGCCGTGAGCAGCCGGCTGCCGTCCGGCCCCAGGTAGTCGATCAGCACGGACAGCAGCCCGGCCTGTTCCGCGGCTGCCGGCGCTACCGGCTGGGTCCAGCGCCGGGCGTCCTGGAGCAGCCGCGGCAGGGGCAGGGTGAGACCCGGCAGTGCCGGATCCGCGCCGGCGGGCCGGTTGCTCAGCCGTTCGCCCAGACGATCGCTCAGACATAGGGCGAGGGCCCGGATGCCGGCGCTGTCGAGCTCGGCGACCAGGAAGCCTGCCGCCGCCAGGGCAGTTTGCCAGCGCTCGGGCGGGCGTCGGGTGACCAGCAGTCCCCGCTCGGGCCAGCTGGCGAAGGCATCGAGCCAGGGCAAGGCGGCGTCGGAGAAGGGGTCGATCAGGGCCGCGGGCTCGCCGATCAGGAGCAGCCGGGCACCCGCATGCCGGCCGGCGACCGCGGCCAAGGGGCGCCACCGGCCATCATGGCCGATCAATCGCCGGGGGCTGTCGCGGTAATCGTAACGGTACAGGTCGAGCCCGGCCGCGTGCAGACGGTCCACCAGCTCGCCCGCCAGGCCGGCCATCTGGTCGCCGACGTGGTGTTGCTCGACCAGGACCACCAGCTCCGGCACCCTGCGGCGGGCACGGCGCACTGGTTGTAAGAGCCCGGCATGGCGCGCGGTACGGTCGACCGTGGCCTCAAGATCCAGATGCCGGGTCGGCACCGCCACCGGAGTGTGCAGGCGCTTGAGGGTCTGCTGCAAGTCCGGGGCAGCGAGCGGATCGTCCTGGTGGGCAGCCAGGCCGATGTGGGTGAGCGGATCGTTCGGATCGCCCCGGCGGCGCTCCAGCACCGTCTTCCAGGTCAGCCAGCGGATGAGCAGCCATACCAGGGCCAGGCAGCCCGGCAGGATCAGGAGCAGATCACCCAGGGCCTCCAGCCGGGCGCGGTGGACGGGGTCCAGGGTCGGCTGCTCAGGGGGCGTGCGCGGTGGGACGGGCTCCAGCGTCAGTCCTTTTGTCTCCGGTGGTAGCTGATCGTCCAAGGGCAGGGGCGACGAGATCGGCTTGTCTGGGGACGGCGGTAGGGACGGCGCTTGAGATCGAATGTGATACCAATAGAGGGTCCCGGCCAGCACCAGGAACAGGAGTGCGAGGCCCGACAGCCACCAGCCCAGACGCGGCAGGGGTGGCGACTGCGGCGGTGCATCGGTGTCGGCGGTTGTCGCCGCGGTCCCTGGTTCCGGCCCGCGCAGATCCGGCTCCAGGTCTCGGGCCCAGCGCGCGAACAGCTCGCCGAACTGCCGCTGCTCTTGCTCGGAGCGGCACAACAGGGGCGCGATCAGCTGCTCGAGGTCGGCGACCCGTTGCGGCAGCTGGCCACGGGCATTGAGTGCCAGCAGCAGGTCGTAGATATTCTGCCAGCGATCGGGACCCACCGGCAGACCGGCCCCGCGCAGCAGTACCGCCAACCGGGGCAGATCGCGGTGATAACGCGCCAGGGGGCCAGGCGGGGGCGGAGCCGATGAGACCTGATGCGTGGTCACTAGGATTCCTTGACGGACCTGTATCTTTACAACCGAGTCAAATTCCGCGGGCGCCGGAAACAAGAACCACGAAAGACGCGAAAGGGTACGAATTCACACGCGGGTTTGCTCGTTCCCATGCTCCAGCGTGGGAACGCCATCTTGGCCGCTCCGGCGGCCAGGCTTGGTGACGCTGGAGCGTCAAGATCCCTCCTCCGTCGGGACAAGGCCTGCTCCCACGCCGGAGCGTGGGAGCCAGATGAAACCTTTTTTAATCCGCAGATTACGCAGATTTCCGCAGATTAAGAACGAAATAATCTGTGGAAATCTGCGTAATCTGTGGATAAAGAAAGTCCGGTCCTCCAAACTGCGCCGAATCATTCAGGATTGCTTTTAACCGGACAGGCTCTTAGACAAAGCCTCGTCAGGTGCCCGTCAGCGCCCGCCGCGCCAGTCGGTCAGCAGCGTGTCGGTTCGGGCCTGGTCAGCGGGGGATTTCAGCAGCAGGGACTCGATGCCGGCCCGCAGCCTGGCCTCGCCCACCCCTTCCCTCTGGGTCAGAGCGGCCAAGGCATGCCACTCCGAGATCGGCGTGCGCTGGGGCATGAGATAGTCGAGCCAGTCGAGGAGCTCCGCCAGGGTCGGGCGGCGCTCCAGGCCCGCCTGCTCCCGCAGGAAGCGGAAGAAGCCCACCGCATCCTGGATGCGGCGGGAGGTCTGGTCCTGGCCCTGATAGCGGGCACCGAGGCGGGCGGAGACAATGGATTCCACGGTGACCTGATCTTCGGACGGCTTCCCCTCCAACTCCGCCTCGAACGGCGGGAACTGCTGGTGCAGGTAGACACAACGGCGCAGAAAGGGGTCCGGCAATGCCTTCTCGGAGTTACTGGTAAAGACCACAATGGGCCGGTAGCGGTTCTCGTCCTCCCCAAGCGCGACCCGCACCGCGGGCCGCCCGGCGCCGCTGAGTTCCGGGATGTCGAACTGCATGTGCTCGATCTCCACCAGGATGTCGTTGGGGACATCCCGCGGGGCCTTGTCGATCTCATCGATGAGGACCACGGAGCGGCGCTGCGCGCCGGGGTGATCGACGGCATAGTCCGGCACCCCCAGCTCCCGCACCACGCGCTCCGGCTTGGCCAGCAGGATGGCGCGGCCCAAGGGCTCGAAGGTGATGAAGCGGCCGGGGTCGGTACCTGGATCGCCCTCCTTGAGGGTATTGGCGGCGTGGAAGCGCCCTACCGTATCGAAGCGGTAGAAGAGGTCGCGGGACTCGGTATCGGATTTGACGGCGAAGCGCAGCACCTCACCCAGGCCCAGCTCCCAGGCGATGCTGGCGGCCAAGCCGGATTTGCCCGAGCCCGGTTCGCCGGTCACCAGCAGCGGCATGCCGAGGGTCAGGGCGACCTCGACGGCCGCCGCCGTGCGGTCGGTAGCACGGTAGCCCTGGGGGGCACGCAGGGCGGCCGGGTCCACCGTGGGCAGTCTGTCCGCGGCCTTGGGCTCGGCGTGGCCGCGGCCGGTGTAGAAGCGCAGTTCGCTCATGATTCGATCTCCTTTCCAGATATCGGGGTCGGCTCGGCGATCATTGCCCCCTTATGTGCTTGTCTAAAAAAGGGCCGTAGGCGGTAGCGCTCGTTCCTACGCTCCAGCGTGGGAACGCCGGCTTGTCCGCTCCCGCGGACTCAGCTCCTCGGTGCTGATCGGCATTGGCTGTTAGGTCGTGTTGACATTTAGAAGGTCCGCACAGCGGACCCTACGCTAACCAGCTGATCGACTGTAGGGTCCGCTGTGCGGACTGCCGGAATGTTGCAGTCTTTCAACATGTGAAAACAGTCGGTTAGCGTTAAATGTCAACAGGACCTAGTCTGCCGAGACGCTTAGTCGACGCTGGAGCATCGGGATTTGCTCCCACGCTGGAGCGTGGGGAGCCAGTCGACGGCGTGGTGATCCTTGCACTGTTAGACCCCGGTCATGGACATGGATTGCGGCGTGCCTGCTGCAATGCGCCCTCGTCGATCAGACAGCGGCGTATCTGCTCGTAGCGGATGCCGCAACCATCGGCTGGGAACAGGCTGAGCAATTCGGCCCTTAGCCAATCGCGTTTGAAGAGCCTAAGAAACGGCGTCGGGAAACCGGCGAGCCACTGGTCGATGTCCGGTTTGTGGAGAAGGCGCATGTCAGCCAAGGTGTGGCAACAGTCGAGTCTGGCTAACTTAAGGCGGTAAAGCCGCCACCAGAAAGGTGGCTTTTCGCCGTCGCGGATACAGGCAAAGAGCACCAGGACCCGGGATCCGGGCGCAAAGCGTCCGAGCTTCTCGAGGGTCTCGTGGGCACCACGGATGAGCTTCGGTAAGTAACGTCCGTGGCGCTTCAGCGCCACGGGGATGTAGAGCACCCGCAGGTCGGTGCTATTGATCCAGCCGCGGACCACGGCCTGCTCGGCCTTCTCGTCTGCGGCCCTGGAGGTGCCCAGTACCTTTTCGAGCAGTGCTTTCCGGAAGGCCGCGCTATCTAAACGGGTGAGGCGAAGCGGAACCGCCTCCCGGAAGTCCTGACCCTGTGCCGGCCAGGGTTGCAGGTGGATATGGTCGGCAAGGTAGTCGGGCCAATCCTCCGAGCAAGCCTCGACCCATGCGATCAGTCGGTCGTTGTCGTCCAGAAGCTCATAGATGGACGCAAGCTGATCGTGGTCCAGGGTCTTGACTAGGGGGTTGTCGGTCGCGGCGTACTCGCCGTCCGAGAGCCAAGCCCTCGCCGGAGAGTAGACACGCGGAAGGTTGGCGATGTCGATTGCAAAACCCTTGTCCGTCCCCACGCGGTGGGTGATGACCGCAACCACCCTGTGTCCCTTCGGATCGAAGACCGGGGCACCACTGTAGCCGTCCTGGATCTTCTCGAGCGCGCGTGAGCCCTCGTACAGATAATAGTCCCATGCAGGAACATCCTGGTGGGAGACATGGGGACGGTAAATCCTAGCGCCGAGTTCCCCGGATAGCTGGCGGCCAATCGGCTCATAACCGTAGGCCTTGAAAGCCATTTGGGGCGCGCCGTCAGGTGCCAGTGTCAGCGGTTCTCCGCGTGCCAGATCCGGGACTTTCAGCACGGCCAGATCCAGATTGTCGTCGCCTTCCTTAGAGACGAGCTCGCACGGCAGGCCATTGATAGACAGGCGCTCGGGACCGATCTCGCGCACCACGTGCCAACAGGTGACCACGAATACCGCATCACCCTCGCGGGCACAGGCGAAGCCGGTACCCTGGCCCCGATGCTCGGCATCCGGGCCGGTTATGCGGAAGACGACATCGGTCCACCAATCCATAGTGAAGGCCCGGTCAGTCTTGGCGTTTGGGGCGCACGGTCAGCTTGAAGCTGACATTCGACTTGCCGGTACCCTGGGCAATGAAGAGCTTGCCCGTGGCCTCGAAGCCGAGCCCGAGCTCGATTTCCACCTGATCGATGGTGAGGTCTCGGCTCATGTCGGCCCATACCGAGGCGACCGGCTCGACCGATTTGAGCAGCAGGCCACGCACCGCGTCCAAGGCCCCGTCGACACGACTGGCGGCACCCGCCACGATCTGCCTGGGCTGGTCCTCGGGGTTTGCCTGTACTTCTACGAACAGGCCATCTCTCAGTTCGATGAGCTCGGTTGCCATCCGGGTCGCCATCCGGGGGTCCTCCACGTGGGTTTGAAATCCCTCACATTTTCACCGAAATAGAGGTATTTGTCGCCGGTCGCCGGCTCCCACGCCGGAGAAACCGGGAGCCTGGGAGCAAGCCGGGTAGTCAGTTATCGGTAGACGGCGCTCGGTTGCGTACCCATAATATGGCGCCTAGTGCCTGCGGAATCGGGATGTCGTTTTCGCTTCCGCATCCTGATCTGTCATGACAAGCGGCCAGCAGCTAACTCAATGGCATTGGGCTTTTACTAGGTTATCCTTAATGTATATCGTTCATATCTCGTCCGAACTCGCACCCGTCGCCAAAGTGGGCGGGTTGGCTGATGTGGTCTTCGGTTTGAGCCGCGAGCTCGAGATTCGCGGCAACGATGTGGAGATCATACTCCCGAAATACGACTGTCTCTGGTATGGTGAAATCTGGGGGCTGGACGCCACCTACCATGATCTCTGGGTGCCCTGGGGTGGGGGCGGCGTCCATTGCACGGTCTATTTCGGCATGGTCCACGGGCGCCGGTGCTACTTCATCGAGCCCCACTCGCACGAAAATTACTTTAATCGCGGTTCCTTCTATGGAGCGCCCGACGATGCCTTGCGGTTTGCCTTCTTCTGCAAGGCGGCCATTGAGTTTCTGCTCAAGTCGGGCAAGCGTCCGACCATTATTCACTGCCACGATTGGCAAACCGGTCTGGTACCGGTCCTGCTGTGGGAGATCTATCACCGTATGGGTATGCACGATCAGCGCGTCGTGTACACCATCCACAATTTTCAGCACCAGGGGGTCCACGGGGAGCCGGTGTTATCCGGGACCGGCCTGAATCGACCGGACTATTATTTTGATCGTGACCGCCTGGGCGACGATCACAACCCGAAGGCCATCAACATGATGAAGGGCGGTATCGTCTATTCGAGCTTCGTGACCACCGTCTCTCCGAAGCATGCCTGGGAGGCCCGCTATACCGACCAGGGTAAAGGGCTGGGTCACACGCTCTCCGTCCACGGGGGCAAATTCGGCGGTGTACTCAATGGCGTCGATTATGAGGTGTGGAATCCCGAGATCGATCGCTTTCTGCCCCATCACTATGATGTCTGGCATCTGGACGGGAAATACGCGAACAAGGAGGCGCTTCGCGAGCGCCTGATGCTGCGCAAGGACTACAAACCCCTGATCGCCTATGTCGGTCGGCTGGATCACCAAAAGGGCCTGCATCTGGTCCGTCACGCGATGTTCTATGCCCTCCACCGGGGCTCCCAATTCGTGCTCCTGGGCTCGAGTCCGGACCCGGGCGTCAACAATGAGTTCTGGGGTCTCAAGCACCATCTCAATGACAACCCGGATATCCATATCGAGCTCGGATTCAACGAGCAGCTCGCCCATCTCATCTACGCCGGCGCGGATATGTTGGTCGTGCCCAGCGTTTTCGAGCCCTGTGGTCTCGCCCAGCTGATTGCCCTACGTTACGGCACCGTCCCCATCGTCAGATCGGTCGGTGGTCTCGCCGATACCGTATTCGATCGGGATTATGCGCCGATGCCTTTCGAATATCGCAACGGTTATGTCTTCGACAACACGGATTTCTCTGCCGTCGAATCGGCTATGGACCGTGCTATCGGGCTCTGGTATGAATTTCCGAAAGAGTTTCGGCGCCTGCTTTCCAACGGCATGGTCTATGACTACTCTTGGAATCATCCGGCCCACCATTACCTGGCGATCTACAATCACGTTAAGGCATGGTAACGCACCGAGTGCCGCTTCCGCTCGCTAGGGACATTGAGCAATGATGGGAAAATAGTCATATCCATCAGAAGACGAGTCCGTATTCTCGCGGGACTTGACACCTAATGAATAATACCGAGGGAAAACTATATGTTTATAACTTGTGTAACTGCCGTTATGAAGGCGAAACCAAGCAACTGGAGGGAGAGAAAGAACTCAAGCTGCCGTATTACATGAAGGCGACCACCCTGAAACCACCCAAAGCTACAGGTAATGAAACCGTTTTCTTCAGTTTCGCCAAGAACCGTTGGTTTTTAGCAGACACTAGCTGTGATCCTGCGGATTACGAGCGTCTGGGATCGGATGGCGTGGGTATGGTAAATCCCGGTGCGAGAGCTATGAATAAGGAAGGGATTATTATAATTGATGATTTCTATCTCAATCCCGAGGCCGTTAGGGAAGAGGCATTGCGAGACGACTATAGATTAAAAACATCTTTTACTACATTCAGGAGCCCGAAAAGAACGAACGCCAAGGTAATAGAACGGATCAGCGAGTTGACCGGCATGAATTTATCGGCGGCTCCTGAGAGCCTTACGGGCACCTACAAGATCGACCCTTTTGGGGATGCTGCCGAGGAACGGACCCGAATTCATGCCGATAGGCGAGGGAATTGGGCGGGCCTGGTCTATTTGAACACGCCGGAACAGTGTAAAGGTGGAACCAACCTTTATCGGCATAAGCGGACCGGCTATAAAGATAATCTGCAAGTGCCGGGGATAATACTAAAGATAGAGTTATTCTACGATGGGCACTTTGAAGACAGATGGCAAATTACGGACCACATACCGATGAAATTCAACCGGCTCGCTATATATAACGCCCATCGGTTTCATCGGGAGACGTGTTTCTTCGGACGGTCCATTGAGGACGCGAGATTAGTACAAACCTTCTTCTTGCGTGATGAGAATTATAGAAAGGTCTGAATGAAGGCGTTTGGAAACCAGGCTTTTCGAGCAGCGTTTCGGAAAATCCCATGGAAGGCGTTCTTCAAGGCAGCCTTGAATGATTGGCTCCGAGTCCTACGCGGGCTGTGTAGCGCCAGGCTTGCGGGCCTGCGGCGTCGATAAGCTGTTTCTGGAGATCCACGATGCCAGCTTCCCGGCTCGATACGAGGAAGATACGGGGCGCGGCACACCTTATGCCGAGGGTGCCGCGGATTTTTTGACTCAGTTGGCAAAGCTCGGTTTCAACGGTGTCCAGCTGGGCCCCCAGGGTCTCACGGCCGCGGACAATCCCTCTCCCTACGACGGCACGCTCTTCTCGCGCAACCCGTTGAGCTTGGCCCTCTCTCCCCTGCTACGGGAAGGTTTGCTGGAAGCCGGCGAACGCGAGTCTCTGCTCGCGGCTCGTCCAGGGGTCCGAAACCGGGTCCATTATGCCTTTGCCTATGCGGCTCAAGGAGGTGCCATCGATATTGCCTATGGGCGATTTCGCAAGGATCGCTCGGCTTATCCGGAACTGGAACAGCAGCTGAACGGTTTCCGGTGCGCCCATGCCCGATGGCTGGAGCCCGATGCGCTCTACTCGGTGTTGTTCGAGGTGCATGGGCGACACAGCTGGCACCATTGGAAGACCCCCACCGGCGAACCCCACCCCGACCGCGACCTGTTCAATCCGACCGCCGGAGCGAAAGCGGCCCGCACCGCTAGAAAGGCCAGGCTGCTGGAAGACCACCGAGCGGCGGTCGAGCATTATACATTCGGCCAGCTGCTCCTGCATCAGCAGCACCAGCGACTGCGGGATCACTGCAAATCGCTCGGGATGCAGCTGTACGCCGACCTGCAAATCGGGTTGTCGGATCAGGACGCATGGGCCCACCAGGGGTTGCTGCTGCCCAATTACCGGATGGGGGCCCCCCCGAGCCGGACTAATCCCATGGGCCAACCTTGGGGCTTCGCCGTGTTGGATCCCGGTCAATACCGGGCCGAGGACGGCTCCCCCGGACCCGTGCTCGCGTTCGTGCGCTACCGGCTGGAAAAGCTCTATTCCGAGTACGACGGGGTACGGGTCGATCATCCCCATGGGTGGGTCTGCCCCTGGGTGTACCGCAGTGACAGGAAAGACCCCTTTCTGGCCGTCCAGCAGGGGGCGCGGCTGTTCTCCTCACCGAATCTGCCGGATCACCCGGATTTGCGGGCCTTCTCCTACGTGGAGGAACACCAGCTCAATGCCGAAGGTGCACTGCATGCGGACCATTGGGTGGAATATCTCACCGCGGAGCAGGTGGACGCCTATGCCCAGGTCTTTTCCCGGCTGGTCAGCCCCGACGGTACCACAAGCCACCGCTACGACCTGGTGTGCGAGGTACTCAGCACCCTACCCTTGCCCCTCAAGCAGGTGCTGGACCGATTCGGCCTCGGTCGGTTTCGGGTCCTGCAGAAGGTGGACCCGCACAATCCCACCGATGTCTATCGCAGCGAGCGTGCCGAGCCCATCGATTGGATCATGCTCGGGAATCACGATACGCCGCCGATCTGGCAGCTGGCCGCCCAGTGGGTCAGGGACGGCAGCGCCCGGGACCGGGCCGAAGACCTGGGAAACCGATTGGTCCCGGCGCACACGGACCGGGAACGCTGGGTGACCGATCATGCCGGACACCCCGGTGCGCTGGTACATGCGCTGTTTGCCGATCTGTTGATCAGTCGGGCCCGCAACATCATGGTCTTCTTCGCCGACTTGCTCGGTCTGGAGGAGCAGTACAATATCCCCGGCACGGTGAAGGACGCGAACTGGTCGCTGCGCGTTCCTCCCGACTACGAGCGGGCCTATCTGTTGCGGCTGGGCGATGACCGCGCCCTCAATCTGCCCTATGCCTTGAGTATCGCGCTCCGCGCCCCGGGCTTCGAGCCGGTGACGCCGCAGGTACTCGCCATGCTCGATCGGGAGGCCCAATACCTGCGCGATCAGGGGCGCAGTCTGGTGCGTCTGCCGATGCTTGATTCAAGGGCGCCTTGAGAAATTGGTAGTGCTTAACATGTAGTGGTCGCGTAGTCCTTTTAAGCGGGGAAGAAAAAGGTTCAGCAGGAAGTTCATCACTACCTCTATAATCACTACATCCCTCACAAAGGCTTGCACCACCAAACGCCCCTCCAAACGCTCCAAAAATGGTATGCACGGCAGCCCCAATTCTCTAAAAAAATTCCACGTAATCATCTAGGACCTGACAGTTACACCGTTTTCCATGACTATTCTCAATTCTTAACGTCGGCGCCTAGCGGCCTAGCGGGTCGATACGACTCGCCAGGTCCGCTTGAGCGCTTTGTTATGCCCCTATGATTTCGTTGAGGCCGTCAATAATATGCACAAGGTCCTCGTCGGATGCCTTGGCTATTCTGGTACCAATTCTCTCAACGGATAAGGTGCGGATCTGGCTGATCTTGGCCCAAGAGCGTTTGGGGAGCCCCCTGGTCGGCAGCTCAAGGGTGAGGGGGAAGCCTGCCTTCTGAGGTTGACTGGTTATTGCTATGGCGATGACCGTGCCGGATCGCTGATTGAAGACGTCTTGGCTGAGTATGAGAACGGGCCTGTTGCCGCCTTGTTCGTGTCCACGTGTTGGATCAAGATTTGCCCAACGGATGTCGCCTCTCAGTATTCGGGCCATTCAGAAAGGTCTCCGGCGATACCCTCGTCGGCCATGGCCTGCTCGAACTTAGGATCGAGTTTGCCGCATTCACGCGCGAGTCTGCCACCGTCAAAGCGTTGCAGCTTCTCTTCGACAGCTTCCTGAATGGCACGGCTTCTGCTAGGGTAGACACGTTGGCGGACGAGGCGATCGAGGCGACCAAGGGTCTTCTCGTCTAGGCTAATCGCGATTTTTGCCTTGTGCATGGTCACCTCCTGGTACGACTATTGGTCATACCACCTCTAATGTCAAGTAAACCGAATGGTGTGATCTTCCCAGGGGCATAACGGCTTGGCTCAGGCGCCCAATGCCGCGTGGCACTGAGCTTGAAAATTGCTGAGGAGCCGGAACCGCGGCATTGGGTCGCTTGCAGCCAAATGTTAGGCGAATGATCTGTGAGAAACGACCCATCAATTGAGCCTGGCTCCTTTTCCCATTTGGGTTCTATAGCTTTTGAATTTCTTCTATTGAAATGCGAAGTTTTGGCTGGAGCTTTCCGCACATGAAAATATACAACCTATTCCCCCTCCTCGCCGGACCCTTCGGGGACTGGAAGCCGCACCTGGAGCGCGCCGCCGCTATGGGCTTCGATTGGGTATTCGTCAACCCGATCCAGCGGCCGGGTCATTCCGGCAGCCTCTATTCCATCGCCGACTACTTCAAGATCAACCCAAACCTTTTGGATCCCGAATCCGGCAAGTCCCCGGAGACTCAGGTCAGGCAGATGGTCGCCCAGGCCCATGATCTGGGCCTGAACATGATGATCGACCTGGTCATCAATCATTGTGCGGTGGACTCCTCGCTCGTCAAGGCGCATCCGGAGTGGTGTGTGCGCGAGGGTGACCGCCTGGTCAACCCTTACTGCCTGGAGGAGGACGGGACCAAGACCGTGTGGGGGGACCTGGCCCAGCTCGATCACCGACATTCTTCGGACGTGGAAGGGCTAAGGCGCTATCTGGACGATGTCATCCTCTATCTGGTGGAGCTCGGCTTCACCGGCTTTCGCTGCGATGCCGCCTACCAGATCCCCAGGGACTTCTGGCGCCGGATCATCGAAGACGCCCGGAGCCGGCACCCGGATCTGGTGTTCGCGGCCGAAACCCTCGGCTGCTCACCACATGAGACCAGGGAGACCGCCTCCGCCGGATTCGACTATGTCTTCAACAGTGCCAAGTGGTGGGACTTCTCGAGCCCCTGGCTCCTGGAGCAATACGAGCTTACCCGCCAGATTGCCCCCTCCATCGGCTTCCCGGAGAGTCACGATACCGAGCGCCTGTTCAGCGAATCGGGCAACAATGTCGAGGCCCTCAAGCAGCGCTACCTGTTCGTCGCGCTGTTCTCGACCGGCGTCATGATGCCGATCGGTTACGAGTACGGATTCCGCAATCGCCTGCACGTGGTCGCTACCCGACCGGAGCACTGGGAGGAGCCGGCGGTGGACCTGACCGACTTTATCACCCGCGTCAACCGGATCAAAAGCGACTACCCTGTCTTCCAGGAGGAAGGCCCGATCCAGAAGCTCGATCACCCGAATCCCACCCTACTCCTGTTTTGGAAGGCATCCACCAGCGGCAACGGCGAAGCACTGGTGGCGCTCAACAAAGACCCTTGGAACCGCCAGCACTTCCATTGCTACGACCTCTACCGCCACGTGCAGGCGGCGACTCCACTGCAGGACGTCTCCCCGGAGTGGCCGGTGGAACACCTGCCCACACCTTTTGATTTCGAGCTTGGCCCGGGGATGGGGCGGGTGATGGTCTCCGGCATGGCCTGAACTCCCGCCGACCACGGGCCAGTTCGAACTGCAAAGGCGAAAGAGTAGAGGTTGGGCCAAGCCCGTAGGGTGCGGTGAGCGGCTGAAGGTGGGATGCGCTGTGCTTTCCCGTCCTACGGGGCTGAAATCAATGCGTTAGTTTTTAGACGGCCTCTTAGCGAAGTGAACCGCATCAGCCAGATAGTCAGGTCGATTGAGATGCATCATGCCCGAAATCGGGATCGGGATCGAAGTCGGGATTCCGATTGCGATCCCGATTTCGATTTCGACCCAGCGCAAAGGTACGGCTGCCATGCCCTCCAACTTTGATCTTCAACGCATCCGAATCGGGGTCGTGGGTCTCGGCTATGTGGGACTGCCGCTGGCCGTCGAGCTGGGCAAGCGCTATCCGACGGTGGGCTTCGACCTGGATGCGGCCCGCATCGCGGAGCTACGGGCAGGCAGGGATCGCTCCCTCGAAGTGGACCCGCAAGCGCTACGGGCCGTCGCGGAACTGACCTACACCGACCATGCCGCGGACCTAGCCGACTGCAACCTATTCATCGTAACGGTCCCCACGCCCGTAAACCTCTACAAACAACCGGATCTGCGCCCCCTGGAAGCGGCCAGTCGCACGCTCGGCGCACGGTTGAAGGCAGGTGACATCGTCGTCTACGAATCGACGGTCTATCCAGGCGCTACGGAGGAGGTCTGCATCCCGATCCTGGAGCAGCTGTCCGGCCTCGCGCTCAACCGGGATTTCTTCGTCGGCTACAGCCCGGAGCGCATCAACCCTGGCGACAAGACGCACCGGTTGACCACGATCAAGAAGGTAACCTCGGGCTCTACCCCCGAGGTTGCCGACTTCATCGACGCCCTGTACCGCAGCATCATCCCCGCCGGCACCCACAAGGCCAGTAGTATCCGGGTCGCCGAGGCGGCCAAGGTCATCGAGAACACCCAGCGCGATGTCAACATCGCGCTCGTCAACGAGCTTGCCCTCATCTTCAATCGCTTAGGGATCGATACCCAGGAAGTGCTCGCAGCGGCGGGCAGCAAGTGGAACTTCCTGCCCTTCCGACCAGGCCTGGTGGGCGGACACTGCATTGGCGTCGATCCCTACTATCTCACCTACAAGGCGCAGGCCATCGGCTACCATCCGGAGATCATCCTCGCCGGCCGCCGTCTCAACGACCGTATGGGCGCCCTTATCGCCGGCCGGGTCGTCAAGCTCATGACCCGGCACAACCTGGTGACGAAGGACAGCCGGGTGCTGGTGCTCGGCCTGGCGTTCAAGGAAAATTGCCCGGATCTGCGTAACACCCGCGTGGTCGATATCCTTAAGGAGTTGGCCGAGTACGGCATCTCCACGGACGTCCACGACCCCTGGGTGAATCCCCGTGAGGCCGAAGATGATTATGGCATAACGCCGATCCAGGACCCGCAACCGGGGAGCTATGATGCCATCATCCTGGCCGTGGCCCACCGCCAGTTCGAGGAAATGGGGATCGAACGGCTGCGGGCCTGGGGTCATCCCGGTGCCCTGTTCTTCGATGTCAAGCATGTGTTCCCGGCTGACGTCGTGGATGGTAGGTTGTAGGGTGGTGTGGCCGCCGCCGATCGCGCGCATAAAGGTAGGTCGATGATCTGTTTGGTTCTCTTTCTTCACCGTTACGATCCGGAAGTAAAAGAGGAAAACATATGTTGAATTGGGACGACCCACTGGCCTTCGTGTCGAGCCGGCGCGAGGGCTCCAAAGTGCCGCCACCGGCTGCGCTGCCGAGATCGGTACCCTTTGATTTATCCCCCAAGGGTGACGGACACGCCGAGCGCCAGGCCCACGACACTGCCGGCTATGTGCGTCCGCTGGGCAAGGACGCGGGCGCTGGCGACACCTTGGTGGCCGCCGCGGGTGCCGGACCGGTGGTGGATCCGAATCCGCTGCCGGTGCAGCCGGATCTGGCAACCTGGGGGCCCGACGTCCCCGTCACCGGCGCTGATGGCCTGCCGGATCGGCACGCCGATCCAGCCGCCGCGGGTGGTGCCACCGGCCTGGAGAGCCTGGAGATAGGTGCCGGCCGGGTGCGGGTGGACGACAAGCGGATCATCAACTGCCGTGCCGACCTCAACCAGCTCGTCCCCTTCAAGTACGACTGGGCCTGGCAGAAGTATCTGGATGCCTGCGCCAACCACTGGATGCCGCAGGAGATCAATATGAACGCGGACATCGCCCTGTGGAAAGACCCCAAGGGTCTGACCGAGGACGAGCGTACCATTATCAAGCGCAACCTCGGTTTCTTCTCGACCGCCGACTCCCTGGTGGCGAATAATCTGGTGCTTGCCGTCTACCGGCATATCTCCAATCCGGAGTGCCGTCAATATCTGCTGCGTCAGGCCTTTGAGGAGGCCCTGCATACCCACGCCTACCAGTACGCGGTAGAGAGCTTGGGACTGGACGAGGGCGAGATCTTCAACATGTACCGGGAAGTGCCGGCCGTAGCGCGCAAGGCGGAGTGGGCGCTGTCCTACACCCAGTGCCTCGCCGATCCCCATTTCAACACGGGTACCCCGGAGAACGACCGCAAGCTGCTGCGCGAGCTGGTCGCCTTCTACGTCATCTTCGAGGGCATCTTCTTCTATGTGGGCTTCGTCCAGGTCCTGAGCATGGGCCGCCGCAACAAGATGACCGGCACCGCCGAGCAGTTCCAATACATCCTGCGCGACGAGTCCATGCACATGAATTTCGGGATCGATGTGATCAACCAGATCAAGCTCGAGAACCCGCAGCTGTGGACCGAGGGGTTCAAGCAGGAGCTGGTGCGCATGATCCATGATGCCGTGGGGCTGGAGAGCCAATATGCCCACGACACCATGCCCCGCGGTGTGCTGGGCCTGAACGCCCCCTTGTTCGATGAGTATCTGAAGTTCATCGCCAACCGCCGCTGCGCCCAGATCGGCCTGCCGGAACAGTATCCGGGGGCCACCAACCCCTTCCCCTGGATGTCCGAAGTGCTGGATCTGAAGAAGGAGAAGAACTTCTTCGAGACCCGAGTCACCGAATACCGTACCGGCGGTAGCCTGTCTTGGGACTGAGAAGATGAAAATAACCGCTGGTAGGTTGGAACGCGCGATCGAAAAGTTGCTTTTCTCCAGCCGCTGGATCCTGGCCCCGGTCTATGTCGGCATGTCCCTGGCCCTGGTCGCCCTGGGCGTGAAGTTTTTCCAGGAAGTCTTTCATGTCCTGAGCCATATCTGGACCATGCAGGAATCGGAAATGGTGCTCACGATCCTCGCCTTGATCGACATGGTGCTGGTAGCGAGCCTGGTGGTGATGGTGATGTTTTCCGGCTACGAGAACTTCGTCTCACGCATCGATATCGACGATGATGCCGAAAAGCTCGGTTGGCTGGGCAAGCTGGATGCCGGTACCCTGAAGCTCAAGGTCGCAGCCTCCATCGTAGCCATCTCCTCCATCCATCTGCTGCGGGCCTTCATGAATGCGCCCCAGATCCCGAACGACAAGCTCATGTGGTATGTGATCATCCACCTGACCTTCGTGGTCTCGGCGGTGATGATGGGCGTGCTGGACAAGCTATCCTTTGCTGGGCATCGGGAACACTGACGGCGACACGACCATCCTGCGATCGACGCCGATTCATCGGTGCATCGGCCGCGGCGACGGGAAGGACCTATGCAATCCAGCACTCACAAGCTGCTTGAGGATATCAGGGCGGAGCTCCGATATACGCGCTCGATGATCGGACGCGACACCTTCGACGAGCGCGTAATGATGGCCATGGAAGCGGTCCCGCGCCACCATTTCGTCCCGGACCATGAGCAAGGCTATGCCTACGCCAACGGCCCGCTGCCCATCGGCCACGGCCAGACCATCTCCCAGCCCTTTATCGTCGCCCTGATGACGGACCTCCTCGCTTGCGGACCGGATGACTGCGTGCTGGAGGTCGGCACCGGCTCCGGGTACCAGGCGGCCATCCTTTCCCGCGTGGTCGGCCAAGTCCGTTCGGTGGAGATCATTCCCGAACTGGCCCGGCAGTCCGCCGCTCGGCTCGCCCGCCTGGGCTATACGAACATCGAGACCCGGCATAGCGACGGCTACACCGGTTGGCCCGAGTTCGCCCCCTACGACGGCATTCTGGTCACCGCCGCCGCGCCCGCGGTGCCCCCACCCCTGATCGAGCAACTCAAGGAAGGTCACCGGCTGGTAATCCCCGTCGGTCCCCAGTACGGCCATCAGGAGCTCGTTGTGATCGAGAAGCGCCAGGACGGATCGCTCAGCAAGACAGAGGCGCTCGGGGTCGTCTTCGTTCCCCTGACCAGGATGCCCTCGGACTCCCAAGGCGAGCGCACATAGCTTCCAGCAGCGGCTGAAGACGGGATGCGCTGCGCTTTCCCGCCCTACGGGGCTAAACTTTTGTGGATTAGAACCCAAAGACGAAAACCCCTGGGTGGCAGGCGGATCAGACCTGAGTGCCTTCTCCCAGGTCCGGATAGGCTACTCGGCAACCGCCGTGACCACAGTAGCCGCCCGGATTCTTGGCCAGGTACTGCTGATGATAATCCTCTGCATAGTAGAATTTCGGCGCCGGTAGGATCTCGGTTGCAATCGCCCCATAGCCGGCTTTTGTAAGCGCTGCCTGATAGCGCTGGGCACTTACCTGCGCGGCCCTTTTCTGGTCGCCGGCGAAATAGATGCCGGAACGGTACTGGGTTCCCACGTCGTTTCCCTGACGCATGCCCTGGGTTGGGTCATGGGCCTCCCAAAACCGACGCAACAGTGCCTCGAAGTCGATGCCCTGCGGCCGGAACACCACCAGGACGACCTCGTTGTGTCCCGTGAGCCCCGAGCAGACCTCCTGGTACCTGGGGTTGGGCGTGTAGCCGGCGGCGTAGCCCACGGCCGTGGAGTAGACACCGGGCAGCTCCCAGAAACACCGTTCGGCACCCCAGAAGCAGCCGAGTCCGAAGAGGGCGGTGCGGGTGTCGGCCGGGAACGGCGGTTGGATGGGCGTGCCCTTGACGTAATGCAGGTTGGTTACGGGCATGGCCTGATTGCGTCCGGGCAGGGCCTGTTCCGGGCTGGGCAGCCGGGTTTTGTCCCGGAACATACGCATGGTCGAAGACCTCCTATGATTGCGTAGTCCGTTCTATGATGGGGTCTCGGCCAAAGAAAAAGCCGACCACGATCATGGTGGTCGGCTTCCTGACATGCCCACGGCGAGAGATTCTCCCGCCGCCGGTTTCTAGGTCAAAGCTTGGTTTTGTGGAACTCCACGCGGCGCTGCGCAACGGAGTAGGGATCGTATCCCGGACGCATATCGTATTCGCCTCTGGACTCGGCAGGTGCGAGGTACTCTTCAGGATAACCCCGCCGAATGAAATAATCGCGAACCGCCTCGGCACGCCTCTGACCTAACTTCATGTTGTAATCATCGGAGCCGTCGGCGCTGGTGTGCCCCACAATGGTGACGCGCTCGCGGTCCGGAGTTGCTTTCAACTGGTCGATATACTTATCGATCTCATCGACCTGCCTTATATCGGCGACGCCATTCGGAACGACGTACTGGTTGAGATTGAAATTCAGCTCCGCCACAACCTTCTTGGCTGGTTCCAGCTTTTTCACCGCGCAGGGAGCAAGATCACCGGGGCCAGTCTTGCTCTTCCAGCACTCGTCGTATCTGGTGGTCCAGGCGGTATTTTCCCCTTTCGCCGACCAGAGGTTCTCGTCTGTGGGGGGATGACCCATGGCGGGTGCCGCCAGGGCAAAGGTCAGCGCCACAGGGGCCGCGTAGCCCATGACGCGAAGGGTTTTGTTTGCTTTGCGCATCTTTGGTTACCTTATCTCTCGGGTTGTAGACAGTTGGTCAAAATTCGGTGCTTCGGCACAGGTCCGGACAACATGTAGGCGAAAAACAACAAGCCCGCGAATATCGTCATGTCAGCTTGGATACGGAAGTTCCCCAAGCCTTGTCTCCTGGAACCACAAGTTGGAGCTATCGTATGACGATCCGACCATCATTATTAATTCTAGCGCAAAATTCAGACAAAAGTGCAACTTTTTTTGTTTTTATACAATTCTGCAACGCTAAGGCATCCACGAAACTTCAAGATGTTGAAAACCATGGGGCAAGAAAGAGGGGTGATCACGGTGACACCCATCATACTGTTTTGTTTCAGCAACAATCGGGCATCTGCACAGTCTAGTGTAGTGCGCTGTAAATAGTAGAACTAACAAAGCCGCCCCTGGTCGGTTGTAGAGAGCCGATGCAGACAAGAG
>NZ_FLUY01000536.1 GCF_900092655.1 Candidatus Thiosymbion oneisti | reverse complement strand
TTTCCGGCCCATTTAACGCCAGGACGCAATGGCGCCAAGACGCAAAGATTCTTTGTTCTTTCTTGGCGTCCTTGCGTTTTTTCGCAATTTCCGTTTTTTCGCGAACTGAGCCACTACCGATTTCGCAGGTTCCGGGACGACCCAGCCCCAAAGGGGTTATCATTTCCAGTTGTGCCCGGGTCACCGTCGGCGCATCCCGATCCTTCCCGCAGAGAACGAGGACATGGCCGAAGAACGATTGACCAGAGAGGAGGACGCCGTTCTCCAACAGCAATATCTACGTGCGCTGAGCTCCTTCGAAGGCATCATCCTCAGCCAGATCGATATCAAGAATAAGCTCGGCGCCCGTCTCAACTATAGTATCCAGGCCGGCCTCATCATCCTGGGCGCGATCGCCATCTCGATCCTGGTGTTGCTGCTGACCCTGAGCGCCCAGATCAACCGGATCTCGGCCATTGTAAGCGACATGAACATTCATTTGACGTCTGTGGCCGAGCAGATGCACCGGACTCGCGGGCATATCATCAATATGGAGCAGCGGGTTGCACTGATGGAGGATATCCAAGGCATGACGGGAACCCTGAGCAGGGCGATGGAGGTCATCGACTCGGACATACGCTCGATGCGGGAGATCGTCCACGGCATCAACCGCCATCTGGCCACGGTGCGCAAAAACGTCGGGAATATCTCGGTGAACATGGACATTATGAACCACGAGATCCAAGCCATGTCCCAGCAGGTGCACCATATGGCCAAGCCTGCCCGCTCCATGAACAAAATGTTCCCGTTTCCATAAAGAGAACCACGGATGAACACAGATCGACACGGATGGAGACCAATCCGTGTCGATCCGTGGTTCGAGATGATCGTTTGTTAATGAGAACACCCCCTAGTACCCCATTTCTGCATATTTTGCATATAGCCTGTAGGGTGGGCTGTGCCTGCCACTCCCGCGCTTAGCTGGTGGGCTCGGCCCAGAGAACCTAAAGTAGGGTGAAACTAGGTACTAGGCATCCTTGCCCCACATGGCCGTCTTGAAATTTCCAAGGCGGCCTTCAGGAGGGAAGCTCGACTATGAGAGAAGATCCCAGGCGTGCCATCGTTCAGGTCATTGCCCGGCTTGGGCGGGAGACCCAGCTCCATCTGGACGAACGCTACCGCCATTTTCGTATCACCGATGCAATCATCATCGTTACCTCCGTGCTGCTGGTGATCCTGGCAGTCTTCAACGTCTACTATGTCCGGGTCCTGTACGAAGACCTCAATGGTATCGTCGCCAATATGGACGACATGCACGACCACCTACGCACTGTCGATGAGGACATGGGTGCCATCACCGAACGGATGCACGCCTTCGACGAGCACATCGGCCACATGGAGCCGATTCACGCGAACATGGCGGCACTGACCAAAGTCATGCCGAGGATACGGACGAATATGGACTCGGTAACCCGGGATATGGCCGGCATCGAGCAGAGTATGGGCCTCATCGGAGAGGGAGTGGGCATCATCGACCAGCGCGTCTATCTCATGACGGGCGGGGTTGCGACCATGCGCCAGAACGTACGCCAGATTGCACATCCCTTCGGGCGTATGGGCTCTTTCCTGCCCTGATCCGGCCTGCCCTGATCCGGTTAGTAGGTTAGGATGCAATGCCATTAAGTTAAGCCTCAGGTAGTGGTAAATTTTAAAGTGGTAGAGTACGGAATTACTGCCAACAGCACTGACCACTTCGCCCCCCCTCCCTCCGGGAGAGGGCCGGGGAGAGGGGATCAAATTAAAGAAATGGGGCATAATGAACTGCTCTACGCTAACCATTTTTCAGTTCAACGCTCTTAAGGAAGCACAACCCATGTTCAAAATAACGACAACTGCCGCTCAGCAGGTCCTAAGCACGGCCAAGCAGGGTGGAACCGAGGAGCTGCCGCTGCGCCTCGCAGCCCACCAAAAGCCGGATGGCTCTGTCGACTACCGCATGGGTTTCGATGACGCCACTGACGAAGACATTCGTATCTCGTCGGAAGGAATCGATATCGTCATGGTTCCCGAGTATGTCCCCCTGTTGGCTGAGGCGACCATGGATTTCGTGGAGATCGAGCCGGGGCAGTTCCACTTCATCTTTCTCAATCCCAAGGACGCCAACTATAGCCCACCGGATGCAGACTGATATTGCCTCGGTTTTGGTTGTTGGTACGGCAGTGTCGAAATACCGACCACATTGCGACCACATTGATTCGGTGCTTCTATTGGGAATTACTTTTCCCAAGGTTTTGTCAAAGGCACGGTTGGGAAACAACCCGGCATTACCCGGTCCGACGACTATTTCATGGAATGAATAGCCATCGTCTTTGAAGTCTATTCGTGGACCCGGAAATAGCAGGTCAGGTCGGGCAGATCGACCTCCTGCGGTATAAGTCGGACCCGGCTATTCAGCTCGGGATCCCCGCGCAGCCTCACCCGCGCTTCCATGGCAAGCTCCGGAATCAACACCACTGCCTTGCGCTCACCCTTATCGACCAGTACCCCTTCCCCTCGCCACCGTGAATTGGCGCGTAAGTAGACCAGCTTCCAGTGCTGATTGGAGAGCCGTTCAGCACGCCGCACGGTGGCGGCGGCTATCTCCGCTTCAGCGGTACGCTTGGTGACCTGTTGGGTGTCGAGCAGCTGGCTTCCGGCCAGCCAGGCCCGGATCTGCTGATGCACCAATAGATCCGAGTAACGACGCAACGGGCTTGTCGCCCGAGTGTAGCGGGCCAGCCCCAGGCCGAAGTGGGGCTCCGGGTTGCCGGTGAGCCGCGTCGGTTTGAAACGCCGACGGTAGGCATACATAGCCGCCAGGTCGGCAGGCTGCTCGACCTTGTCCGGCGCCGCTTGGGTCGCAAACGGGATCGGAATCTCCCGTTCCAGGCAGAATCCGGCCGCGGCCTCACCGGCCATGAGCATGGTGTCCGTTACCAAGAGGCGGCTGCACAGCCTTGGCAGGGGTCGAATATTGACCTCGCCGTCGCGTACCCGCACGCTGACCTCGGGCAGCTCGATAGCGGCGGCGTTCTGTGCGGTGCGGCGCGTGCGAAAACGCTCGGCCAGGACGTTCAGTTGGGCAAAGGGCGGCTCTGTGAGCCGTTGCTCGACGGTCTCGTAGGTCAGCCGTTCAACCCGTACCCAGGTGGCTCGGATCTCGATATCCGTCAGCTCGCCGGCCTCCCCGCACCGGAAGCCGAAGGATAGGGCGGGAGAGACGGGGTGCAGACCGAGCCCCAGGTGTTCCGTCACCGCCTGGGGTAGTATCTTGACCGTCCGCTCAGGCAGGTACTGGTTGGCACCCCGAGCACGGGCCTCGCGATCTGGATCACTGTCCGGCGCCACCAAGGCGGCCACATCGGCCACATGTACCCAGATCCGATCGCCGTCCAGGCTCAGGGCATCATCCGGATCCTGGTTGCCTTCATCGTCGATGGCATAGGCGGGCAGCTGGGTCAGATCGAGACGTTCTTCATGCGAGAGGTCCGGCACCGGTAGATCCGGATCAGCAACCGGCAACCGGTTTCGTTCCGGGTAGGGATTGTAATCCTGGGACCAATAACCGATCCGGATCAGGGCCCGGTGCGCGTTCTGCACCGTCTCCTGATAACCCAGGGCCCGGAGAATGCGGCTGCCGGCGGTTTCACCCCGGGCCAAGCGCACCACCTCTTGTAGGCGTTCCCCATCCTGCGGTGTCGGACGGGCCTGCCGCAACCGTTCCAAAAACTCGTTCCAACTGCGTTCGGCGGCGGTCTTGGCTTCCCGCTCGGCCTGGTCGTGCGCCACCTCTTGGTGCGTTCTGACTCGCACCGCCTCCGGCGTACCCTCGAAATAGAGGCCCTCCGCCACCAACTGCCAAGCGGTCCAGGCCGTTGCCGGAGAGAACTCGCCGAACATCAGCTCGGCAAGCTCGCCCAGATTGGTTTCGTTCCCCTCCAGCAGCTCCCGGGTCTCGGCGAGTTCGCCTTCCCGCGGGCCGAGATCGGCCAGGCTGTGCAATGGTCCGGGGTGCAACAACCTGACATCCTTAGGGCGCACCCGCTTGAGTTGTCCGCCCTCGAGCTCGATATCGATCTTGTCACCGAGCGCCAGGACGCGCGCGGGCCGAACCTTGTAGAGCACCAGGCTGTCTGGCCGCAGGGTGGCTTGATCTTGTGCCAAGGCGCCGAAACCTCCGGTACGCAGATTCTGTCAGGACCTACCGGATTATAGATCCGTTTTTTTGAGCAGGTTTGGCTGTTTTTTATAAAGGCCGTTGACAGTTATCCGAGCGCGGGCGGTTGTGAGGCTTTTTTGTGCTGACCGGGTGCGGCGAAGAGGAATCGTGGGCGTAGGGTGGGCTGTGCCCACCGAGGAGACCCGATATTGGTGGGCACAGCCCACCCTACGAATCGCGCGAATCCGCACGCATCAATTTTCGCGTAGATTCGTCGTTTTCTTACTGCTTACGCCTGTGTGGTTCAAACCGTCCTGCCGCTGTCGCAGTGCTTCGTAGAGGCAGATCCCCGTGGCCACGGAGACGTTCAGGCTCTCCACCGTCCCCAGCATGGGGAGCCGTACCAGCAGATCGCAGTGCTCCCGGGTGAGGCGCCGCAGCCCCTTGCCTTCACCGCCCAGGGCCAGGGCGAGGGGGCCGGTGAGATCGGTCTCGAACAGATCGGTCCCTGCTTCGGCGGTCGTTCCGATCAGCCAGATGCCCCGTTCCTTGAGACTTGCGATGGTGCGTGCGAGGTTGGTGACCTGAACATAAGGGACGGTCCGCGCGGCGCCGCTGGCGACCTTGCAGGCGACCGCGGTAAGGCCGACCGCCTTGTCCTTGGGCGCAATCAGGGCTTGCACGCCGGCTGCGTCGGCGGTGCGCAGGCAGGCCCCCAGGTTATGGGGGTCCTGAACGCCGTCCAGGATCAGCAACAAGGGGGGATCTTGGGTGTGGTCGAGGATGGTGCCGAGAGCCGCTTCTCCACGGGCCGCCGGGGTATGGACCCAAGCCAGCGCGCCTTGGTGATTCACACCCTCGGCCACGCCGTTCAACTCATCGCGCATCACCCGCCGGACCGCAACGCCCGCCTGGTATGCCAACTCGGCGACCTCAGCCAGGCGTCGGTCGCGACGCCGGTTCTCCAACCATACCTCCAGGACGCCCTCACCGCCGTGCTGCAACGCGGCCCGAACACTGTGGATACCCACGATGGGGATTGGATTATTCGAGCTCATTCTATTTACTTACGCCCAACGGGTATACAATTGTATGGGACGTGACCCCCCATGCCGTCGGATAAGAGGATTATTTCATGCAGACCGCTAAAGAGATTATCGATCACCTATCCGACCAGGTATCCCGGGATGACCTCATGTATGAGAGCTATGTGAAGCAGAAGATCGAAGAAGGTCTGGCCGACATCGAGGCAGGTCGTACCGTCCCTCACGAACAGGTCAAGGCCGAACTCTTGGGCGATGGTGATTAAATGGTCGCAGCAAGCCAGGGCCGATATCCGGAACCTGAAGGCTTACATCGCCAAGGATTCCCCGTATTACGCCCGGCGCTTCACGGAACGGATGAGGCTCTTTATGGATTCCGGACTGCTTTGGAGTGCGCCGGCAAAGCGGCGCGGCTGCATCGAACCTCAGCTATGGGGGATACCAGCGGCGTTGGCCGGGAATCCGGGCTCTGAGCACTACGCGCGCCGCGGCGACGGCGCTTTCCCCTGGCCGCAACACCGGTGTTGGAGACGGATGCAGCGCCAAATCCAAAGCGGCGGCGGGCCCGTGTTCCAGGCCAACGCTGTGGTGACATCGGGCATCGCGGATTCTGGTCGGTACTGAAGTCAGGGTGCCGCCGCACTCCAAAACCTCCGGTAGTACCTTCCATGAGCGTGAACAGTCCGGAATCCATAAAGAGCCACGGATGATTGCCGCCGTGGAGAAATTGGCGGATTTTCCAAAGATGGGACGAGCGGTGCCGGAGGCCGAGGGCCGGGAGGATGTTCGGGAGCTGATCTATCAGGACTACCGTATCCTCTACCTGATCCAACCCGAGCGTCTCTTCGTCGTCGCCGTTATCCACGGTAGCCAGGATTTGTCAAGGAAGGAAAACAAGCCTTGGGATGATGGGTGGTGGCAAATCCCATGAGATTATGGATTCGTTTTAGGTACAAGCTACGAATCACGGACATTGCACGAGCGGAATACAGTTGGCCTTGATGATCTCCCGAAACCGTGCATCGGTGTCGGCCCAGTCCAGGACATCGACCCGAAACGGCAGATCGCTCTCTTCGAAGGCCTCTTGCAAGGCCTGCCGGGAAGGGGATGGCAACGGGCGGTCTCCCATGACCACCAGATCCAGGTCGGAATAACGCCGAGCCTTGCCGGTAACCCGTGAGCCGAAGGCCCAGACGCTACGGTCCGGTACCAACCGGTGCAGAATGTCCCGGACCATGGCTGCATGCCGCGGTCGCAGGTCCAAGCGGTTGCTATCCATGACGGGCCTGCAAGCGGGAGAACAGGTCTGTGGCGTCCTGCGCAAAACGCGGCAGGACGGCGAACACCTGCTTGGCTTTCCGCTCATCGTAGGAATGGGAGGTCAGGTTACGCTTTTCGCGATAGTCGAACCAAGCCGCCACGTCGGCTATCAGTTGGCGTTCGCCCGCCACCCGGATCAGCTGCTTATAAGACCAGGTATCCAATTCCGCCGGATTGGCGAGTTCCTCGCGCAATTGTCGCTTCAGCATCTTCCAGGACAGCTCGAAGCTGTATTCGAAACGCTGAATACAGGCGTCGCGCAGCTCTTCGTCTTCGGTGGCCGCGAGTGCGCGCACCAAGGCCCGGTCGAGACTGTTCAGGGCCTTACCCAAGGGAGCAAGGTTCAGGGTCGTCATGAGGGAATCCGGACCGGCTCAAACCTTGTGCTTACGCTTCTTGCGACCACTTTGCCCGTGCGGCGCCAAGACAAAATCGATCTTGCGTTCGTCCAGGTTTACCGCCGCCAATCGAACCCGCAGCCGATCGCCGAGACGGTAGACCGTGCCGGTGCGTTTTCCCGTGAGCCGGTGCCCGACCGGGTCGAAGTGATAGAAATCGTTGTCCAAGGCCGTGATGTGCACCAGGCCGTCCACGTGGATCCGGTCGAGCTCCACGAAGATGCCGAAGGAGTTGACGCTGGTGATGGTGCCCTCGAATTCCGCACCGATCTTGTCCTCCATATATTCGCACTTGAGCCAGGACTCGACGTCACGGGTGGCCTCGTCGGCACGGCGCTCGGTGCCGGAGCAGTACTCGCTGATGCGCCGCAGGTCCGGCTTGGGGTAGTCGAAATCCGCTGCGGCCCCCCCCGCCAGCACATGCTTGATGGCCCGGTGGACGATCAGGTCCGGGTAGCGGCGAATGGGGGACGTGAAATGGGTGTAGGCGGGATAAGCGAGCCCGAAATGGCCCGCGTTTTCCGAGCTGTACATGGCCTGCTGCATGGAACGCAACAGCACGGTCTGGATCAGGCGTCGATCCGGGCGGGTCCGGACCGCGTCGAGCAGGGTCGCGTAATCCTTTGCCGTGGGTCGCTTGCCGCCGGGCAGGCGCAGGGACAACTCGGCGAGAAATCCCCGCAGGTCGCTCAGCTTCTCCTCCTTGGGCGTTTCGTGGATGCGGTACAGGGCCGGCATCCGCTGGCGCTGGAAGAGCCTGGCGGCGGCCACATTGGCCGCGAGCATACACTCCTCGATGATGCGGTGGGCAAGGTTGCGCACTAGGGGGCGAATCGCCAGGACACGGCCTTGCTCATCGAGCTCGAAAGAGGTCTCGGTGGTGTCGAAATCGATGGCCCCGCGCCCCGTCCGCGCCCCATGGAGGGCCTGATAGAGGGCATAGAGCGCGTGCAGGTGAGGCAGCAGCCCCGAACAGCGTCGGCGCAGCTGCGGGTCGCCGTCCCCGAGCAGGGCCGCCACCTGGTCGTAGGTGAAACGGGCGTGAGAGCGCATCACCGCCGCGAAGAAGCGGGATCTGGTGACCTGCCCTGCGCGGTTCACGTACAGCTCGCAGGCCATGCATAGCCGATCGACATCGGGATTGAGGGAGCAGAGCCCGTTGGACAAGACCTCCGGCAGCATGGGGATCACCCGGCCCGGAAAATAGACCGAGTTGCCTCGTTCGCGGGCCTCCGCGTCCAGGGCCGTACCCGGTTCCACATAGCTGGAGACATCGGCGATGCAGACCAGGAGCTTCCAACCCTTGGGTTTGGGCTCGCAGTAGACGGCGTCGTCGAAATCTCGGGCATCGGCCCCGTCGATCGTCACCAGAGGCAGCCGGCGCAGATCGACCCGCCCATCCTTGGTCGCAGCCGGGACCTCGGTCTCCAGATCCGCGATCTCGGCTTCCACCGCCGCCGGCCACTGCACCGGGAGGTCGTGGGTGCGGATCGCGATGTCCGTCTCCATCCCCGGAGCCATGTGGTCACCGACCACCTCCAGGATCTTCCCGATGGGTTGGGTGCGCTTGGTGGGCTGGTCCGTGATCTCGGCGACGACGATCTGGTCCTGACCGGAGCCGGCGATCCGGTCGCTGGGGACGATGATGTGATGGGTCAGACGCTTGTTGTTCGGGACCACGAAACCGATGCCGCTCTCCTGATAAAAGCGCCCGACCACCGTGTGCGTATTGCGTTCCAGCACCTCTACCACCGATCCTTCCAGTCGCCCCCGGCGGTCCTGACCGATGATCCGCACCACCACCCGGTCGTTGTGGAACAGGCCGCGCATCTGTCGTGGGTAGAGATAGACATCATCGCCGCCATCGTCCGGCTTGACGAAACCGAAGCCGTCCGGATGGCCGATCACCCGGCCCGCGATCAGATCCTGCTTGTTTACCAGGCAGTAAGCATCCCGGCGGTTGGGTACCAACTGCCCGTCCCGCACCATGGCACCGAGACGGCGCTGCAAGGCGACGAGCTCCCCCTCGTCGCGAATGTCGAAGGTGGCGGCGATCTCGCTGAAGGTGAGTGGAACGCCGGCCTCGGTGAGGGTCTCGAGGATGAACTCCCGGCTTGGGATGGGATTGGAATACTTCTTCGCTTCGCGCCGACGGTGGGGGTCCGCAGCCCGGGACCTTGCCTGCTTGGGTCTTGCCACGATGGCGTTTTTCCATTCCAAAATAAAGAGTTAGAAGCTGTCTGGTTAAAACGGATCCGAGCGTCGTGTTGTTCTCCCAGACGTTTTCTCACGCAGCTTAACGCAACCTATACTTAGAGACGAGGTCCGCGCGTGCAGGCTGCACGGGGGATCATGTGGGTGTAGGTTGCGTTAAGACGCCGGCACTGGCCTGGCCGTAGACCAACGAGCCGTTGGGCGTCGAACGCAACACGTCCGGTCCCCCAAACAGCGCCAAATCATTCAGGATTGCTTTTAACCAGACGGCTTCTTAGTGTACGTTGACAAGCCCCTTTTGTCTCACTAGCATGACAAGCCCTCTCCGACCGGATCGGGTAACGCCTTTGCGGACCACCTGCCGAGGTGGCGGAATTGGTAGACGCGCTAGTTTCAGGTACTAGTGGGCGAAAGCCCGTGGAGGTTCAAGTCCTCTCCTCGGCACCAAATCGACTGCCCGAGTCGTTTTTCCCTCTTCGTGAGCATGGATGGGGATAAACTACGAATCACACGTATCCACACGAATTTCCGTGCTCAACCACCTTACAGTGTCGTGTTGCGTTACGCCGCGTTCGGCGCCGTGCCCCCCGCAGCCTTTCCCCGCGCGGCTAACGCAACCTACACCCAATCAATACCATATCAATACCAATGAATCCTCCCCGCCCCAAGGGGGTATCAATTGGATGGAAGTCTTTTTTCTCGCCGCAAGCGGCGGGGAATTTGACCCAGAGAGATTAAAAAGTTAGCTGCTGACCGCTGGTCGTGGTCGATCAGGATGCGGAAGAGAAAACGACGAATCGGCGTGAATCCATTCGCGCCGATTCGCGTGATTCGTAGCTTCTCCTCTTTTTTTGTCGTCCGGTAATGGCATTGACACCCATATTACCCCCCGCGCTGTCGGCCCACGCGGACCTCGCTTTGGGTGTAGACGCCTTCTCGGGCAATACCAAACTATACTGCCACACGGAACAATCTGCGCATTTCACTCCCTCTCCCTCCGGGAGAGGGCGGGGTGAGGGGGAAATTCAAAAGCTCGGATTGTGCCGTGTGGCAGTATAACGCCGAACAGCGGGTTCGGTGGGCACAGCCCACCCTACAGCCGGCATCAACTTGTTAATCGATAAGGAATTTATACCTGCTTGCCCTAGCGACAGGGCTAGCATATGAGGACCCGCTTATATTAGAATCCGTTGACTAACGGATCATCAGAGCGTAATATCGCCGCCCAATTTATCGGGGGTCGGCTGAGAATACAGCCAGGGTTTCGACGGCGGCTAGTGGGTCGGGACCTAATACCAGGTTGGGGAGAGCAGGTCGGAGCGATATTCCCCACAGGTGGCAGGGTTCCCATTTATCGGTGGGGGAGTATATTGAGTGGCCGGTATATTGGCCCGGGTCGCCCGGAAACCACTGTCGGGAAACCACCGTCGCGCCGACGACCGCCGAGTGCCGGATCCGTCGGTTGAGAACTCAATGCGATGCACGCCGCGGGTAGCGAGGCCCGCGCCGACGACCGGCGCAAAATGATACGATTTCTTATTCTGACACTTATCGGTTAAAGACCTGGAGAAACAGCCCAATGGCCATCGAAAAGCACCATACACCGATGCTCGATCAGTTGGAAAGCGGCCCCTGGCCGAGCTTCATCTCGGGTATCAAGCGGCTGCGCGACGAGCATCCGGACGCACGCATCAACCAGGTAACCAACAGTCTGCTGGGCCAGTTGGAGCACTCCTACGAGACCCGCAAGGGTTATTGGAAGGGCGGCACCGTCTCGGTGTACGGCTACGGCGGCGGCATCATTCCCCGGTTCTCCGAGGTCGGAAAGGCCTTCCCCGAGTCCAAGGAATTCCACACCCTGCGCGTCCAGCCGCCGGCCGGTAACCACTATACCACCGATATGCTGCGCCAGTTGGCTGACAGCTGGGAGAAGTACGGCTCGGGTCTGGTGACCTTCCATGGTCAGACCGGCAACATCATGTTCATCGGCACCGACACCGAAAACACCCAGCACTTCTTCGACGAGATCAACGACTATGGTTGGGACCTGGGCGGTGCCGGTCCCTGCGTGCGCACCGCTATGTCCTGCGTCGGTGCCGCCCGCTGTGAGATGTCCTGCACCAACGAGCTCAAGGCCCATCGCCTGCTGGTGAACAACTTCACCGACGATGTGCATCGTCCGGCCTTGCCCTACAAGTTCAAGTTCAAGGTCTCCGGCTGCGGCAACGACTGCCAGAATGCCATCGAACGGGCGGATTTCGCCGTCATCGGCACTTGGCGCGACGACATGAAGGTCGATCAGGAGGAGGTCAAGAAATACTTCAAGACCAAAGGCCGCCAGTACCTCATCGACAATGTCATCACCCGCTGTCCTACTCAGGCATTGACCCTGAAGGACGACGACACCCTGGTGGTCAACAACCGCGACTGTGTGCGCTGCATGCACTGCCTGAACGTCATGCCCAAGGCCCTGCATCCGGGCGACGACAAGGGCGTGACCATCTGCGTCGGCGGCAAGCGCACCCTCAAGATCGGCGACCTCATGGGCACCGTCATCGTTCCCTTCAAGAAGCTGGAGACCGAGGAAGACTACGAGTCCCTGGTCGAGCTGGCCGAGGAGATCATCGACTTCTGGGCCGAGAACGGCCTGGAGCACGAACGCTGCGGTGAGATGGTCGAACGCATTGGCCTGGCCAACTTCCTCGACGGTATCGGCATCGAACCCGACCCCAATATGCTGAGCCACCCGCGCCAGAGCTCCTACGTCCGGATGGACGATTGGGACGAGGCGGCACAGGAGTGGTTCGAGCGTCGGGCCGAGGCCGCTGCCTAATCCTGCGGGCCGGCGCGGGGATAGTACAGATGCGTGCAATGACTGGAAACACGGTGAGGACCCCTCTCCCCAACCCCTCTCCCGGTGGGAGGGTGTCGCAAAAGATGACGCTCTCCGTAGGATGTGGTGAGCCGCCAGGGACGGCGGCGAACCGCATCAATGGATGGCGGCGTGTCCCACACCAGGTTGGGCATAGCACTATCCAACGATGCGGTTCGCGGCCTACCCGCCCCGTCCCTGGGGCGGGTAGATGCTCACCACATCCTACGGGCTTTTACGACACCCTCGGCGGGAGAGGGGATCGAAAACAGGCAATCCCTCTCTGTTTCCGTTAATTACGCGCAGGTGTACGAGCTTCCCGCGCGGCCGTGATCGAGATTGTGACTGAATTTTCAAGCTTTTGGAGGACAGGCGATGGCAGATATGCGTGAGCCGATCGAATCCGGATGCCCTGATCCCTGGCAGTACATGCATCCCGTGATGCGCAAGAATTTTGGCATGTGGAAGTACCACGAGCACCCGCGGGTCGGGGTGCTGCGGCATGTAGCCTACAGTGGTGACGAGGTCTGGACCGTCAAGGTCGGTACCCAACGGATCCTCGATGTCTTCACCCTGCGCAAGCTGTGCGACCTCGGCGATCGATACGCCGACGGTTTCGTCCACTTCACCCTGCGTTCGAACCTCGAATACGTGGTCAAGGACGCGGCCAAGGTGGAGCCCCTGATCAAGGCGGTCGAAGACGCCGGCTTCATCGTGGGCGGTACCCAAAACTCGGTGACCATGATCTCCCATACCCAGGGCTGGCTGCACTGCGACATCCCGGGCACCGATGCCTCCGGGGTCGTCAAATCCATGATGGACGAACTCATCGATGAGTTCAAAACGGCCACCATGCCCAACCGGGTGCATATCACCACCTCCTGCTGCCAGATCAACTGTGGTGGTCAGGGGGACATCGCCATCAACGTGCAGCACACCAAGCCGCCTAAGATCAACCACGATCTGGTCGCCAATGTGTGTGAGCGGCCCTCGGTGGTCGCCCGTTGCCCGGTGGCGGCTATCCGCCCGGCCATGGTCAATGGTAAGCCCTCCCTGGAGGTCGATGAACGCAAGTGCATCTGCTGCGGCGCCTGCTACCCGCCCTGTCCGCCCATGCAGATCAACGACGCCGAGCATTCCAAGCTGGCCATCTGGGTCGGCGGCAACCACTCCAACGCCCGCGGCAAGCCTACCTTCCAGAAGCTGGTGGCCGCCGGTATCCCCAACAACCCGCCGCGCTGGCCCGAGGCGACCGCCATCATCAAGCGCATCCTCAAGGCCTACCGGGAAGGTGCCCGGGATTGGGAGCGGGTCAACGAGTGGATCGAGCGCATCGGTTGGCCGCGGTTCTTCGAAGAGGTCGAGCTGCCCTTCACCAAATACCACATCGATGACTGGCGCGGCTCCCGGGCCAGCTTCAACGCCTCCAACTACATCCGCTTCTGAAATGCGTCGCGAGTCCGCTCCACACCGGAAAGCCCCTCTCCCGCCGGGAGAGGGGTTGGGGAGAGGGGGTCATAAGGATACCTTTTGCAACACCCTCCACCGGTCGCGGAATGGGGAGCGGAGAATAACCACATCGAGGTCGCTATGAAGTTCGCAATCCAAATCAACGAGGGGCCCTACCAGCACCAGGCGTCCGACTCGGCGTACTTCTTCACGAAGGCCGTGCTGGAGAAGGGGCACGAGGTGTTTCGGGTCTTCTTCTACCACGACGGTGTCAACAACGGGACCCGGCTGACGACGCCCCCTCAGGATGACCGTAACATCGTCAACCGCTGGGCGGAGCTGGCCGAAGAGTACCAGATCGAGTCGTGCACCCAGGACGAGGACGGCAACGAGGTGATGCAGACCGAGCTGGTGGTCTGCGTCGCCGCCGCCCAACGGCGTGGTGTCGTGGATGAGGGCGAGGCCAAGCGTAACGGCAAGGACGCCACCAACATCCATCCCAGGTTCCGCATCTCCGGGCTGGGACAGTTGGTCGAGGCGGCCATCCAGGCGGATCGGCTCGTCGTGTTCGGCGACTAAGGGGGTACGCCATGTCTGAGACCATCAAGAAGTTCCTGTACCTCAATCGCAAGGCCCCCTACGGCACCATCTATGCCTGGGAATCCCTGGAGGTCGTGCTCATCGGCGCCGCCTTCGATCAGGACGTGCGGCTGATGTTTATCGATGACGGGGTCTATCAGCTCACTACGGGCCAGGATACGACCGGCATCGGGATGAAGAACTTCTCGCCGACCTACCGTACCCTGGGCGACTATGAGGTGAAGAACATCTATGTAGATAAGGACTCGCTCGCGGCCCGCGGACTGACCCCGGACGATCTAGTGCGGATCCCCTGGGAGGATTGGGAGACCGAGGAAGAGATCGAGAACATCGTCGAGGTGGTGGATACCGCCCGCGTTTCCGAACTCATGGAAGAATCCGATGTGATCTTCAGTTTCTAAGGCGATTTCTGTCAAATGAAATACCATCCTGCTGGTCTTTTCGTCCGTCTTCTGTGTTGCGGCAACCGTTACATAGTCCACTATGCGCCGGTTGCCGCGCCTTGAATACGAACAAAAATCCGGCGCAATCTGGTACACCATTTTCCGTCAATCGCCTAAGGGGGATCCGATGAGCATCCTACATACCGTCAACAAGTCGCCGTTCGAGCGTAACAGCCTGGAATCCTGCCTCAAATTCGTCAACCAGGGCGACCCCGTGCTCCTGTTCGAGGACGGCGTCTACGCGGTCCTGAAGGGTACGAGCGCGGAGAAACAGCTCGAGGCCGCGCTCGCCAAGCAATCGATTTATGTCCTGGGTCCCGACCTTGCGGCCCGCGGGTTCTCCGCAGACCGCGTGATCGCTGGGATCAAGGTCGTGGACTATGCGGGTTTCGTGGATCTGGCGGCAGAGAACGACAAGGTCCAGGCCTGGCTCTAGTTTTCAACTTTCAAGCTGAAGAGGAAAATCATCATGCCGATCGAAGTCAATGGTAAGACCTACGAGACCGATGAAGAGGGTTACCTCACCAACATCCAGGAGTGGGAAACGGGGGTGGCCGATGTGATGTCCAAGGAAGACGACCTGGAACTCACCGACGAGCACTGGGCTATCATCAAGTTCCTGCGCGAATACTATGAGGAGTACCAGATTGCCCCGGCGGTACGGGTACTGACCAAGGCCGTCGGCAAAAAGATGGGCAAGGACAAGGGCAACAGCAAATACCTGTACGGCCTGTTCCCCTATGGTCCTGCCAAGCAGGCCTGCCGCTATGCCGGTCTCCCCAAGCCCACGGGCTGCGTCTAGTACAGCCGTGGACGAAATCCGGAAACAAGCACCACGCATCAACACGAATGTTCCCAGGTAGGCAAAAAGCCTCTCTCCCTCTGGGGAGGGTGTCGCAAAGGCCCGTAGGATGTGGTGAGCGCCTACCCGCCCCAGGGATGGGGCGGGTAGGCCGCGAACCGCATCGTTGGAGAGTGCCGTGCCCAACGTGGTGTGGGACACGCCGCCATCTATTGATGCGGTTCGCGCAGGGAGAGTGCGCACCGGCCGGCAGCAAGCTCGGAACCACCGTGCTCACCGCATCATCGATGCGGTTCGCGCCACCTGGCAGAGCCATCCTGAAAGATCTCCCGCGCTCACCGCATCCTACGAAGGGCGTCATCTTTTGCGACACCCTTTCTGGGGGGGTGTCGCAACAGCCCCGCTTCCGCCGAGGGAGGGGGGTTGTGGGCAATGTTTCCGTTAATTATGCACGTTCGCAAGGCCCCTCTCCCTGGAGAGGATGTCGCAAAAGCGGTGGCGTCAGCTGCCAGTCTGTGAAGTTTAAACCACAGAGGACACAGAGAACGCAGAGAATTAGCCGATTCCTTTCTCTGTGTTCTCTGTGGTTCGAAATGACTTTTGCGACACCCTCCCTGGAGGGAGAGGGGCTTATCCCGAGCGAAGCGAGGGATCTTGGGAGAGGGTGAATGTCAACGCTGACGGTCCTATACGCCATCTTGTTCTATATCGCCGCCGCCGTGCTGGTGGTGGGCCTGGTCCGAAAGATCGTGCAATACGCGCGCACCCCTGCACCCTTGAAGATCCCGACCACGCCGGCGCCGACCACCAAGACCGGGGTCGGCTTGCGTCTGGTGCGGGAGGTCGTCTTCTTCGAGAGCCTGTTCAAAGGCAACAAGTGGATCTGGATCTTCGGCTGGATCTTCCATTTCGGACTCCTTCTGGTCACCCTGCGCCATCTGCGCTATTTCATCGAGCCGGTCTGGCTGCCGATTCAGCTGGTCCAGCCCTTCGGCATCTACGGGGGGATCGCCATGGTGGTAGGGCTTGTGGGCCTGTGGGCGCGGCGGGTGCTGGTCGACCGGGTGCACTATATCACCGGGCCATCGGACCGCCTGCTCCTCGCCTTGCTGATCCTCATCGGTCTCAGCGGCCTGGGGATGACCTATGTCATCCATGTGGATGTGGTCTCCATCAAGCTGTTCTTCCGCGGCCTCATCACCTTCGACTTCTCTCCGCTGCCTGCGGATCCCCTGTTGCTCCTGCACCTACTGCTGGTGGCGGCCCTCATGATCGTCTTTCCGTTCAGCAAGCTGTTGCACGCCCCCGGATTGTTCTTCAGCCCCTCGCGCAACCAGGTGGACGACCCCCGCGAGCGGCGACACCTCGCGGCCTGGGCCAAACGTCTTGAGAGTGATCCTTAAAGGAGATTAATCATAAAAGTGGTAGATTATGGGCCAACCACCCCCCCTGATTCGAACGACAACACGATTTCAGCGATTATTCGTGTCCTATTTGCGCTTATAGTCTGCGGATTGGTAGTGGCTTACACGGTTGGTGTTGTCACGGGTAGGGTTTCCGAGAATCAACAAATCGATGCCGTGCATCTTGGAATGATTGTTCTTGCGGCAATTGTTCTCGTCATGTTACTTCGCCCGAGATCTCTTGAACGCTTGAAACTGCTTGAAATATCCGGCTTCAAGCTCGAAATGCTTGAAAAGGTCAAAGAAAGACAGGTTGAGCAGGCAAATTTGCTCGACGGTATTTCTTTGATGTTGCCTCTCTTACTTCCAGAAACAGAACGCAAGCATCTGTTTAATTTAGACCGTGGTAGGACAAAAGGATATAAAGGAAACAGCGTACTACGCGCTGAGTTAAGACGGCTCCGTTCCATTAGGTTACTGCGAATGCGGCCTGGTCGTTACGTCGGACACATGACCAGTGGAATGGAATTCGACTTAGCTAATTATGTCGAGTTGACTGACCTAGGTGAACAATGGGTAAGACGAATCAAGCAGATTGAGAAGAGCGATGCTTAACCCGGCTTTGGGGGGATTACCCATGAAATTAAACATCGTCTATAAAAAAGAAAAAGAATGGTTTATCGGTCATATACAAGAATACCCCGACTATGAAAGCCAAGGTAAAACAATAGATGAATTAAAAGAAAATTTAATCGAGATTTACAATGATGTTCAAAAAGGTCTGGTGCCCGACGTGGAATCATTTCGGCTATTGGAAGTGACAAATAGGTAGCGTATTGCAGCATCCGCTGACGAGGTAGAACATGGCAAAGGCAGATTTCAACGTACCGGAGCTCAAGCAATACGCGGAGATACCCGCCATCGAGCCGGGCACGATGGATCACAGCAGCCCCTTCCTCTCCAAGCCCGAATTCCAGGAGCCCCTCGGTTTCCCCGGGGAGCTGGTCGAGGGCTGGGAAGAGAAGGCCATCGCCAAGCTGGGGGAGCTGCTCGACAAGTACCGTTCCCTGCGCGTCTATCTGGATGCCTGTGTCAAGTGCGGCTCCTGCACCGACAAATGCCACTACTACCTCGGCACCCAGGATCCCAAGAATATGCCGGTCGGTCGTCAGGACCTGCTGCGCAAGGTCTACCGGCGTCACTTTACCCTGGCCGGGAAGCTCTTCCCCAAGCTGGTGGGCGCCGAGGACCTGACCCGGGAGGTGTTGGACGACTGGTACAGCTACTTCCATCAGTGCTCCCAATGTCGCCGCTGCTCGGTGTTCTGTCCCTATGGGATCGACACCGCGGAAATCTCCATGGCCGCGCGCGAGATCATGGACAGCATCGGGATGGGCCAAAAATACTGTAACGAGATCATCGGCAAGGTCTACAAGGTCGGCAACAACCTGGGATTACCCGGTCCGGCGTTGGAGGACACCCTGGAAGGACTGGAAGAGGACGTCGAGGACGACACCGGCGTAGCGGTCAAGTACCCCCTGGACCAGGAAGGCGCGGACATCCTGCTGGTCACCCCCTCGGCGGATTTCTTCGCCGAGCCCCACGTAGACGGACTGATCGGCTACGGCAAGGTGTTCCATGAGGCGGGCGTATCCTGGACCCTGAGTTCCTATGCCTCCGAGGCCGCCAATTTCGGCATGTTCATCGGCTCCTACGAGAACATGCGGCGCGTCTCCCAACGCATCCGCAAGGCCGCCCTGGATCTGGGCGTCAAGCGCATCGTCTTCGGCGAGTGCGGCCATGCCTGGCGCGTCGCCTACAGCTTCCTCAACACCCTGGCCGGTCCCTGGGATTTCCTCGATCCGAACTATCCGGTGCCTCAGCATATCTGCGAGTTCACCTACGACCTGCTCAGGATGGGCAAGCTCAGATTCGACAGGTCGCAGAACGACGATATGGTCCTCACCTATCACGACTCCTGCAACGTGGCCCGGGCCTCACGCATGGGTGACAAGCCGGGTGGTCAGTTCGACATCCCGCGGGCCATCATCAAAGCGACCTGTAACAACTTTTACGACATGGACGAAGAGACCATCCGCGAGCGCACTTTTTGTTGCGGCGGGGGAGGGGGCCTGCTCACCGACGACCTCATGGAGCTGCGGGTCAAGGGTGCCAAGCCCCGGGTAGAGGCGCTCAACAATCTAGTCCAGGAGAAAGGCGTAACCCACATGGCCGCTATCTGCGCCATCTGCAAGAGCCAGTTTACCAAGGTCCTACCCTTCTACGGCATGGAAATGGACCAGGTCGTCAGCGTGCACCAACTGGTGTCCAACGCGATCGTCCTGACCGGCCAGAAGACCGAAGAGGATGAAGACGAAGAGGTCGCCGAGGCGGCGTAGGGTGGGCTGTGCCCACCGGAATAGGTTTCTGGTCACGTTTTGAATCCGCAGATTACGCAGATTCTCGCAGATGAAAGAAGAATATCAATGGGGCGTAGGATGTGGTGAAGCCAGGCGCCGTCCCGACGCAGAGACGCGGAGGGAGCTTGGCCGAACCGCATCGATGGACGGCGGCGTGCCCGACAAGATACTCGCGGAAGATCAGTCCGCAAATGAACGCGAATAGACGCAAATGAATGTGACGAGACCGAGGTAATCGTTCAGCCTCCACCTCGTCGTTCCGGCAGGGATTGCCGGAATCCAGGTGCCATGGATGGCAAAGATACTGGGGCACTTTGAAAAATACAGTTTTCGTGAATGGCATGTCTGAATAATCAATGGCTTAGAGTCTCTCGTGTCGATGAAAACACCTATTTTTCAAGGTGCCAACTGGAGGGTTGAACAATTACGAGCCGAAAACCGCAATGATGGCGAACCGATTGCGACCAATTTGCGTTCATTCGCGTTCATTTGCGGAAAAAATGACAGGAAGTGTATGGGAGTAATGAATGATTCAAAAACAGATAGGCCATAACAAGGCTATATGGATATCATTGGTAAAATTTATAACCCATGTCGTTGTTGGCGTAATCGCATTTTTTGCAATTTCCGTAATCGCAGTATTGTTAAGCTGGTGGGTATCCTATCTTGAATCTATAGGTGTAAATCCTATTATTGTGAAAGCTATTACCGGTTTTGAGTACTTGTTGTTGGGTCTTGACCTTCTCCTAGCCGGTATATTCATCATCAGGTCTATGTATATGTTGGTGAAAGATTTATGGAAATGATCACTCTTCGTAGGTCGGATATTCTTGCTATGATAAAGGAAGCTTTATCAGAGTATTTTCGCCCAGTCTCCTATTTCATAGGATTCTTTGATAAAACTATATCTCTTGAGGAAAGGTATAAGGAATTAAAAATTCAGCAGGTCAATATGCGCATATGGTCCAGGGTTGTTCAGAAGGCTGTTTGCTTTAATCAGGGTGAATATTTGCAGTATGCATTTTTAACCGCGGAAAAACACAAGAAGCTCAAGGATTCATTTCGGGAAACACCCGAAGATGGTACGCGCATTGGCGCATTAGCTAGCGAGTTGGTTAATTATATAAATAGTAAATTTTACGAGGATGCATATGAGAATTTCAAGTTCATTCATGCATATTTTGAAAATAGAAGTTGCCGTAAACTGAGAGTGTGCATTAAAGGTAACTTTAATGTAGATAACCATTCAAAAGTGATTTCTGTTTTCAGAGACGCTCATGTTTCTTATGATTCAGATGCAGACGTAGAAAAAAATTATGGTTTTCTAACTATATATAAAAATGGAACATATTTCCTGGAAAACAACATTCCCGAAGCTGCCGCAGAAGATCGTTATTTTAATCCCCGATTAGATAATGATCTTGTAAAGCAGTTTTTAAGTGGTGCTTCCGGAGCACACGCCAAGAAGTGGGAAGACTGCTGGACAGGAGATAAGGAAGATAAATCTTCATTTTACAAGTCTACCTTGATTATTCCAATGACATTATGGAATAACGATCTGTCCGAAGAGTTTAAAAAGCTGGTAAACCTCGAAAACGTTGATAGAACGATTTTCGGCTTTCTTTGCTTTGACCATGTGGAGGCTGATTATTTTGACGAGGAAAATGATGTGGCGCTTGGATACGTTTTTGCGGATATTCTTTCAATGTATATATTTGCCAGGCTGATATATATGGAATCGTCAAAAACGTTCAATTTCATTGAGGATTGCCTGCAAGGCAAAGGTATTGAAATTAATCCGGAATCATTATCTTCAATATGGAAGAATATGCCGCAAACTTTTGATGTTGAAAAATACCTGGAGTTCAAGCCGAAAACAACCAAGAATAACAGTCTTTTTCCGATGGACGAAGATTTGATCAGATACGTAAAATCGCAAGTAGGCTGGCATTAAATGAGCAGGATTTTCGTGGAAGATGAATCCGCAAATGAACGCCAATAAACGCAACGGGACTTAATGAACCATCAATGACGGGAAATCGATTGCAATCGATTTGCGTTGATTCGCGTTCATTTGCGGAAAAAATGTTGAAAAGGAGAAGAACCCATGAAAGTACATTACGATGAAGAAGTCGATGCGCTATACTTGAATCTCAGCAATGAGGAGCCGGACGGAGTGATTGAAATAGCGGAGGGTGTGAATATCGATACAACTGATGATGGAAGGCTCACAGGCATCGAAATATTGAAAGCATCGGACAAGATGAACCTGGATACCATTCTTTCTTATACGCTCGATTTGGATCGGAATGTCTTGAAGAAGATCGCCTGACATAATCTGCGGACAGAAAAAACAATATAATCTTTTGCGACCGATTTGCGTTAATTCGCGTTCATTTGCGGCAAAAATTCGGAAAAATAATCCTGGAAATCTTGTTAATCTTGTCCTATTAGCGGTTGGCACTATGATTATGTCAACAGCCCCTGGTTTCAGAAAGAATACTCCAATGAGTTCTACTGGTTAGGAGAACAATCGATGGCGACTACCAGCGACGAAATAAACACCAAGCTATCCTGGCGCAGGTTCCAGGACGGCGACCACGCCTGGGATGACCTGACCGAAAAGATCTTCGTCCAGGACACCTCACACAAGTGTCCGACCTATGTGCACAAGACTCCCCCCTGTCAGGGCAGCTGCCCGTCCGGCGAGGACATCCGCGGCTGGCTGGCCATCGTCCGCCAACAGGAGCTGCCGCCGGAGGGGATGGACTGGAAGGAATACGCCTTCCGCCGCTCCACCGACGCCAATCCCTTTCCCTCCATGATGGGTCGGGTCTGCCCCGCGCCTTGTCAGGACGGCTGCAACCGCAACGAGCTCGAGGATTTCGTCGGCATCAACTCCGTCGAGCAGTACATCGGCGACAATGCCATCGAGCAGGGCTACACATTCGAGGTGGGCCCCGACACCGGCAAGAAGATCGCTATCATCGGCGGCGGTCCGGCCGGGCTGGCGGCTGCCTACCAGCTGCGCCGTATGGGCCATGCCTGCACCATCTTCGAGGCCAACCCCGAGCTCGGCGGCATGTTCCGGTACGGCATCCCTGGTTATCGGGTGCCGCGCGAGGAACTGGATGCGGAGATCGACCGCATCATCGATATGGGCGTCGAGACCCGACTCGGTGCCAGGGTGGGAACGGATATTTCGGTGGCGGATCTGGATAAGGACTATGATGCTGTCCTCTGGGCCTTGGGGTGCCAGAGCGGCCGCGGGTTGCCGGTGCCCGGCTGGGAGGGGGTGCCCAACTGCGTCTCCGGCGTTGCCTTCCTCAAGGCATTTAACGAAGGCCGCATGAAGGTGACCGCCGACAAGGTCGTCTGCATCGGCGGCGGCGACACCTCCATCGACGTGGTCTCGGTGGCCCGCCGGCTGGGGCATATCGAGCACACCAAGCCCCCCGAGCGTCCCGAGTCCGTCATCCACGACGGTTATGTCGCCCACGACACGGCGGTGACCGCCGCCGCCCAGGGCGCCGAAGTGACCCTCACCTCCCTGTTCAAACGCGCTGAGATGATGGCCGCCGAGCACGAGGTCCACGATGCCCTGACCGAAGGTGTCACCATCCTGGACGGCGTCATGCCCCTGGAAGTCATCAAGGACGCGGCTGGTCGCGCCACGGCACTCAAGATCTGTGACTGCACCATGGACGGCATGACGCCCATCCCCACCGAAGGCACCGAGCGCATCCTGGAGGCGGATCTCATCGTCTCCGCCATCGGCCAGGGCGGCGACCTCACGGGCCTGGAGGAGTTCGACAATGGGCGCGGCCTGATCAACGCCGACAAGTTCTACCAGGTGCCGGACCGGGCGGGTCACTTCGTGGCCGGCGATATCATCCGCCCCCACCTGCTGACCACCGCCATCGGCCAGGCCTGGGTCGCCGCCCAGTCCATTGACGAATATGTAATGCAGGCGCCCCATGCCCGTCGCCCTAAGGTGGATGTGCACCACTTCGACCTGCTCAAGAAGATGGAAGAGGCCCACCTGGCCCCCGAGCAATTCGATGTGAAGGAGCGCGGCGATATGCGGGGTACTTCCGACGGCAACTGGGCCATCCACAACTACGAGGATCGCTCCGGGGCGGAAGTCATCCCCCACGACGAGCTCTTCCTGGGGCATTTCGCCTTTCATACCCGCAACAAACGCAAGGAAGACGTGCCCACCGCCGAAGAGGTGCTCGGTCACTTCCACGAGCGGCTCATCGGGCTATCCGAAGAGGACACCATCGACGAGGCCAAGCGGTGCATGAGTTGCGGCATGTGCTTCGAGTGCGACAACTGCGTCATCTTCTGCCCCCAGGATGCGGTCTATCGGGTCAAGAAAGGAGAAAACACCACCGGACGCTACGTGGCTACCGACTATGCCAAGTGCATCGGCTGCCACATCTGCTCCGATGTGTGCCCCACGGGCTATATCAAGATGGGCCTCGGTGAATAACGCGAGCGGAATCATGGTCAGCGCCTTCATCGACCGAAACCGAGAACCACGGATGGACACGAATGGACACGGATGTTCCCATGGGTACAAGAAGCCCCTAGACCCCTCTTCTCCCCCCGGGAGAGGGGCTTGTCCCGAACGGAGCGAGGGATCTTGGGTGAGGGGATTAAAAACAGGAAATCCCTCTCTGGCTCCCACGCTCCAGCGTGGGAACAAGCTTGTCCCGACACAGGAGGGATCTCGACGCTCCAGCGTCATGAAACCTTGGCCGCAGGAGCAGCCCCAACGGCATTCCCACGCCGGAGCCTGGGAGCAAGCCGACAAGAAGCCCCTCTCCCTCCGGGAGAGGGGTTGGGGAGAGGGGATCGAAACAATTCTCCCATCCCTGGCATCTGGATTCCGGCGTCCCAGCCGGATGGTCTCTCTGGCTTCCAGGCTCCGGCGTTGGCCGCTGGAAGGGTCCCAACGACATTTCCACGCTGGAGCGTGGGAAGGAGCCAACAAGAGCTTGCAGCAAATCCCGGAACGTCACGGAGGGCTACCGGAACGCCACAGAGGACGTTCCCTACTTAAAATCAGTCTCCTAGCAATCGGCATCGCAACGGCTGGCCTCACCCCCGCCATGGCGACCGATTTTGCGAAAGGCGATTATGTCACCCCCGGTTCCAAGGCCGCCGGACTCGAAAACTGCGTGCGGGAAACCGGCTTCATGCGGCGCAATCACATGGAGCTGATCGAACATCAGCGTGACGCGACCGTGCACCAGGGTATCCGCAGCACCACCGATAGCCTGGCGGGCTGTATCGATTGCCATGTCGGCTACGACCAACAGCAGCAGGCCGTATCCGTATACGCGGAGGGGCAGTTCTGCAGGAATTGCCACGAGTTTGCGGCGGTGGATATGAATTGCTTTGACTGCCACTCAGACGTGCCGGTTCACCCGAGTACCGAGACGGGAGACCCGACCTGGCTGGGGGGAGGGCAGAAGGTCGGCCTGTCAACCGGGGGGCCTGAAACGAGAGATGTCACGCGCGATGTCAAGCAGGGGGTAGGCGAGTGACCATGAACAAACACCAAGCAGGGGTCGATACCTCGCGGCGCGGATTCCTCGGCGCCGCGGCCGCCGTGACCACAGTTACCCTGGCGCCCGGCGTCATACTGCACCGCCTGGCCGTGGCCGAGCCCCAATCCAAACCAGGCTCTGAAGCGGTCACCGATGAGGTGCGGTGGGGCATGTTGATCGACAGCGCCAAATGCGCAGAAGGCTGCGATGCCTGTGTCACTGCCTGCAACCGGGAGAACGGCCTCGACCTCCAAGAGCAGCCGGAGGGTGAAGACACCGGCAAATGGGATCGCCAGGTCGCCAAATGGATTCGCATAGTAAAGGTCAAGGACAATCTGACCGGTCATGTGAGCAGACTGCCCATGATGTGCCAGCATTGCGAACACCCGCCCTGTGTGGACGTGTGCCCTACCGGCGCCTCCTTCAAGCGGGCCGACGGCATCGTCATGGTGGACCGGCATACCTGTATCGGTTGCCGCTACTGCATGATGGCCTGTCCCTACAAGGCACGCTCCTTCATCCACGAGGCGGTGGACACCAGGCTCACTCGGGTGCCCCGCGGCAAAGGGTGCGTCGAGAGCTGCAACCTGTGCGTACACCGCCGGGACAAGGGGACGGCTTCCACCGCCTGCGCCGATGCTTGTGAGGCCCAAGCCATTCTGTTCGGCGATCTGAAAGACCCCGCAGGACCCCTGCGGAAGGCCCTCGCAACCCTTCCGAGCCGCCAGATCCGCGAGGACCTCGCCCTCAACACAGGAGTGCGCTATGCGGGTGTTTAGCCCGTCTGTCTTAACCGGAGCGGCCGCCGAGGTTCGGATTGAGTATGGGAAAAATGGTCCGGTCGCTTCGATCCATCCGCAGATTACGCAGATTCCCGCAGATTAAAAACGAAACAATCTGTGAGAATCTGCGTAATCTGCGGACAAAAAAGATAATGTAATCTTTTGCGACTGATTTGCGTTTATTCGCATTCATTTGCGGATCAAAAAATGATTTTTTCTGCTGGCTCCCACGCTCCAGCGTGGGAGCAAGTCCCGACGCTCCAGCGTCGATAAGGTCTCGGTGGAGACGGAACTGCTGTCATGAAAAGAATCGTCTATCGGGAGTGGAAGCTCGCACCCCAACGCTACTGGGGCCTGCTCGCCATCCTCGCCGTCGTTGCCAGCCTCGGAGGACTCGCCTTCGCCTACATGGAACACGAAGGCCACTGGGTCACCGGCATGACCAACCAGATCGTCTGGGGCACCCCTCATGTGTTCGCCGTGTTCCTGATCGTTGCCGCCTCCGGCGCGCTCAGTGTGGCCTCCATCGGCGGCGTCTTCGGCAAGACCCTGTATAAACCCATGGGGCGCCTCTCGGGCCTGTTGGCGGTGGCCTTGCTGGCGGGTGGACTCATGGTGCTGGTACTCGACCTGGGCCGTCCCGAGCGCCTGGTGGTTGCCATGACCACCTACAACTTCCGCTCCATCTTCGCCTGGAACATCTTCCTCTATACCGGGTTCATGGTCATCGTCATCGCCTATCTCTGGACCATGGCGGAACACAAGGCCAACCGCTACAGCAAGCCGGTAGGTTTCATTGCTTTGGGCTGGCGGCTGGCGCTCACCACCGGTACCGGCTCCATCTTCGGCTTCCTGGTGGCGCGCCAGGCCTACGACACCGCCGTCATGGCTCCTCTCTTCATCGCCATGTCCTTCGCCTACGGCCTGGCGATTTTCATGCTGATACTCCTGTTCGCCTTCGATCAAGACGACCGTCCCATCGGCGAGAAGGTGCTGTTCCGGCTCCGCAACCTACTCGGGACCTACATCATCGCCATCCTGCTCCTGGTGCTCGTCTACTTTCTGACCAAACTCTACGGCGCCAAACACTACGACCTGGTCGCCTTTTATCTACTCGACGGCGGCATCTACACCATCCTGTTCTGGTTCGTCTGGATCCTTGCCGGCGGCCTGTTTCCCATCGGTATCCTCTTCCATCCGGAGCTGGGTAAGAGCCGCGCCTGGATCGCCTCGGCTTGCGGGTTGACAGTGCTCGGGGGCCTCGCCAGCATGTATGTCATTATCATCGGCGGCCAGGCCTTCCCGATGCCCTTGTTCCCTGGCAAGACCATCCTCGAATCCGGTTTTTATGACGGCGTCGGCGGGGCCCTCGCCACCTACGCCCCCAGCTTGCCTGAAATATTCCTTGGCATCGGTGGGGTTGCCGTGGCATTATTGATTACCACTGTCGGTATCCGGGTGCTGCAGTTCCTTCCGGAGTCCCTGGCGGATCGGGATGTGGATCCGCATGCGGCGAGGGCCTGATGGGGGTTTGAACCGCGAAGGAAGCAAGGATTAACTGTCAGGTCCCGTGTGATTATGTACCAAGGAGGAGCTATCCTTTGTTGCAGGCGAGAGCGGTCTTACACCTGCTTGCGGGAGAGGGAGCGGAAGGAACCGGCAAGGTAGCCGAGGGGCTGACCGGGAGCGCCTGATCGACAAGGCGCCGTTCACCATCACCAAGGTCCTCACCGACAACGGCAAGGCGTTTACCGACCGCTTCTGCGCCACCGGCCAGCGCCAACCGACCGGCGCCCATGCCTTCGATCGGGTCTGTGCCGGCAACCGCATCGCGCATCGGCTCACCAAACCCAGAACCCCCCAAACCAACGGTATGATCGAGCGCTTCAACGGCCGCATCGCCGACGTCTTGGCCACCACCCGCTTCGACTCTGCCGAGCACCTGGCCGATACCATCAAACGCTACGTTCAGGTCTATAATCAACACATTCCCCAAAAGGCGTTAGGCCATATTCCACCCCTTCAGGCGATGAAAAACTGGTCCCAAAAACAGCCTAACCTCTTCAAAAAACGTGTCTATAATCTGGCGGGACTTGACAATTAACGAACCGCATCGGAGAACTACGAATGGTTTCCTATCGATCAATTAGAGTTATTGTACTTGGGTTATTACTGGTAGCGCTAGCCATAGCTGGGTGGCCAGTGTCGTTTTGGCTTGTAATTTCCGGTTCCATCGCGCTTTTTGCAAATCATTATAAAAGACTAACAGTGACTGATGATTATGGAATGAGTCTTAGTTTTCTGGCAGCAGTAAAATACTCTTTTGTGAATAATTTATACAAGTCCGCAGTTGGGGTAACTATCGGTTTTGGCATCATAGTTGTTTCTCAGGCGGTTCTAAAACTAGCGGCTGATTATGTACGTGAAGAAACAGTTCAGAATGCAGAAACTACACTTTCTGCGATTAACTACGCCATAGGAGAGGCATTCGGTATAGGGCCGTTGATATACTCGTTATTAATAATATTTATCACATCGATTTTTTGGCCTTATTTGCCCATATTGAAAAACTACGTCAGGGTGCGTGATTGGGGGGGTGGGGTTTTATTAGTGTTGTTTGTTGTCACATCGTTTACTTTCTTTTCATCCATCCAGATATCAAACTTAGAAAAAGACTGGATTGCATCTATTACTGATAATAAGGTGGAGCGAAATAGGATTATAAGTGCTCTACAGAAGGATATTGTTTCAACGTCTTGGTTAGAACAGCAAATAACAAATCTTTCTGATGATGATAAGGATTATTTCGGAGAGATAATTCGCCTATCGTCAAAGAGAAGTAATTCCCATGCTCTTGTAAAAGGAATTGCAGTCAGGACGGCGGAATCTATCCCACCACTCCTAGAAAAAAAGAGGCGAGCTTATTATGTCGAAGTGGCGCAAAATTATCGTACTAATAACAAGGCTATTGAACGACAATTGAGTCATGGAAGAGAGCTTGCGATAGAAGGTTTAGACTTATCGATTACTAAATTAATTACTGAATTATTACCGTCTGAGCTACATCCTTTAGCTGAGGTTTTTTTCAGTACATTAAGAAGAATTATTATCGAGGTAACAATGGAAAAGATTGCCCCATTAATTGTGAAGGATCGCGATAGTGCCGTTCGATGGGTAAAAAATCTTAAACAGTCTGCAGGGCATGGGAAAGAATCCATAATTTTCACTTCAAAGCGAGAGGAGATGAGGGTAGTAAGACGGGAGATGTTAGATACTATGCGCAAGATATATGGGAAAGAAATAGCAAATCAAAAGGAGATGTCGGATCAAGAAATCCGTGATTTGCTGTCCGAAAGGTATACTCTTGAAGAAATGAGAAAAATTATAGATGGTGGAAAGGAACATCTTCGGTCCATGTCATCATATTCTGGCCCTCCTAAGCCGATCTTGCAGCAGTTACAAGAGTCAAAATACTATTTGGATGTGTTAAGTGTTGATCCTGATAGGAAAGTAGAATTCGTTGGTAAAGACAAATTTGGGCGAGAAATGTTTTTAATTGATGGCTATCTTAAAGTTTTCAACAAAACTCATATATGCCCTATTTACATTTTACCCAAGGGGACCTTGAAAAATCCAGCTTTTCGGCGGGATTTGTGAGTAGTTGATGAAATACTTAAGGATTTATGCCGAACTGACGGAATAAACGGAATAAAAGGACACCCACACGGAATAAACGGAATAAAAGGACACCCACTTTGTTTAACACCTTTTCCACCTCAGGCTAAACTCTCTTCTTCCCAGCATCCGCGAAAGAAGGATGAAAAAAGGACACCCACTTTGTTTGCCTTTGTTTGACATCTTTCCTACCCCGAACTAACTTGCTTTCCAACACTACTAAGTAAAAGAACACCCATCTTGTTCTTGTGTAGGGAGGATTGCTCATGAATATGCATCTCCTTGATCAAGCTCGACAACTAAGCGTAGAAGAACAGCTTGAGATGGTTGAAGCACTCTGGGACAACATTGTTGAGCGAAATGTCGTGCCACCTTTAACGGACGCTCAGAAGATGGAACTTGACCGGCGACTTGCTGAACATGACGCTAACCCGAACGATGTCGTTCCCTGGTCCGAAGTCAAGGCGTCAGCTCTCGCCCGAATGGAGCGATGAGTCTTTCGATTAGGTTTCGTCGCGCAGCCCGCACTGAGCCGAATAAAAGGACACCCACTTTGTTTTCCTCCACTGGGCTATTGCAAGTTCATAGTATCTGCTGGCTCACACGCTTGGTTCACACGCTCCAGTGCGGGGACTAGCAATATCGAGAAAAAGGGCAAAAAGGACACCCACTTTGTTTAATCCCTTAGGGTTTAATTCACCGCCGCTTGCGGCGAGAAAAAAACTCCTATCCGACTGATACCCCGCCCCTTGGGGCGGGGAGAATTCATCACCTTTTCCACCTCAGGCTAAGCTCCCTTCTTCCCAGCATCCGCGTACTCCAGCTCCTCCCCGAATCCCTCGCCGATGGCATGTGGATCCCCATGCGGCGATTAAGGTATGATGGGTTCAACCACAAGGTCGCAGGGCACCAGGATTTTCACCAGGATTTTAGAAACAAAAGGACACCTAGAACAAAACAAACAAAAGACAAACAAAAGGACACCCACTTTGTTTGACTTGTTTCCTCCACTGAGCGAGTATTCCTCTCAGCCCAACACTCAGCCAGGAATCTGACTATGACCGCTCCCCGCTCAGCGCTCGTTTCCCTCGAAGATACCTCTTGGTATCACTGCGTATGCCGCTGCGTGCGCCGGGCTTTCCTGTGTGGGGAAGACCAGCTTTCAGGTATGAATTTCGATCACCGTCGTGGCTGGATCGTTGAGCGCATGCAACAATAGAAATAAAGGACACCCACTTTGTTTGACATCTTTTCTGACATCTTCCCCACCCCAAACTAAGCTTCTTCTCGGCACCGAAATCACAGAGAACCGACCATGACTGCTCCCCGTTCAGCTCTCGTCTCGCTTGAGGATACCCCTTGGTATCATTGCGTCTGCCGTTGCGTGCGCCGTGCTTTCCTGTGTGGGGAAGACCAGCTCTCAGGGATGAATTTCGACCACCGCCGCGGCTGGATTGTCGCGCGCATGCAGCAGCTTGCCACCCTGTTTGCCATTGATGTGGCCGCCTATGCGGTAATGAGCAACCACTATCACATTGTGGTGCGTATCGACCGAGAGCGGGTCTTGGAGTGGTCGATGGAAGAAGTGTTGAGGCGCTGGACGGCACTCTTCACCGGGCCGCTGTTGGTGACGCGGTATCTCTCTGAGTCACGGGGATCGATGAGCCAGGCGGAGATTGCCAAGGTTGAAGAATTTGCCGAGGTCTATCGGGAGCGGTTGCACGATTTGTCCTGGTTCATGCGCACCCTCAATGAACACATCGCCCGTCGGGCCAATGCGGAGGATGGGGTGAAGGGACGGTTTTGGGAAGGTCGCTTCAAAAGCCAGGCATTACTCGATGAGAAGGCGTTGCTGGCGGCGATGGCCTATGTGGATCTGAATCCGGTCCGGGCGGGGCTGGCCGAGACGCCGGAGACCTCGGACTACACCTCGATTCAAGAGCGTGTCGTCGGGTTGCCGGAGGAGGTCGGGTCCGAAGCCGGCTCGCAGGAGACCACGACTGCCAAAGATCCTGACACGACACTCGATGGGGAACGGTTACAACCGGAGGCCGAGACGCAAGTCTTGCCCCAAGCCCTGCTGATGCCCTTTGATGCCACTGCACAGACCCCTTGGGCGGTGCCCTTTGCCTTCGACGACTATCTGGAGCTGGTCGATTGGACGGGCCGGGCATTACGCGCGGATAAACGTGGGTATATCGAGGCGCAAGCACCCAAGATCCTCGCGCGACTAGGCATCGACGGGGAGCGATTTATCGACTTTGCCGAGCGTTTTCTCAAGG
>NZ_FLUY01000773.1 GCF_900092655.1 Candidatus Thiosymbion oneisti | reverse complement strand
ACAAAGAAACTTTGCGTCTTGGCGCCATTGCGTCGTGGCGTTAAATGGGCCGGAAAGTGAGCGGCCAAGCATAAAATTTTCAAACTGAGCCACTGCC
>NZ_FLUY01000545.1 GCF_900092655.1 Candidatus Thiosymbion oneisti | reverse complement strand
TCTTCAGTCGGCGGTTGAGTCCGCCGAGGGCCACTTTAGTGGCCCAACCTACCAGCTTCAGCTGGTAGTGGTTGAGTC
>NZ_FLUY01000855.1 GCF_900092655.1 Candidatus Thiosymbion oneisti | reverse complement strand
CGCCGGGAGAGGGGTTGGGGAGAGGGGATCAAAAAGATGAATCGCTCTACTTTTTCACTTATAAATTTACCACTACCTGGAATCCATAAGAGCCAATTTTCAAATGATTCCGAGCATTCCATCAGGGCAAGGATCCCCGGTGAGATACGGACTAGGGTAGTGTTCTAATTTTGTTGTTGCCGAATAATAAGAACCTTCCCCACGCTCCAGCGTGGGAGCAAGTCCGGACGCTTCAGCGTCATGAAACTTTGGCCGCTGGAGCGGCCACACCTGCGTTCCCACGCTGGAGAGACTGTGAAAGTATTACTGGGTTTTCAGACCTGATGGGACGGGGCAACACAATTTTTCTAAACTGGGCAGCATAG
>NZ_FLUY01000477.1 GCF_900092655.1 Candidatus Thiosymbion oneisti | reverse complement strand
AATCATGACTGAAAACCCCTTTGATTGATTTTGTAGATGAGTTATTCTACTCTAGCATTTAAAAAATACCACTACCCCATTGTCTTCTCGACGCCTGCCCGGAACTGCTCGATGCGGTGCTGGAGATGGCAGAGGCGTTCGGCCTCGATCCCCACTATGACTGGAATGCTGTTTGGGCGGAGGCGCAACGCATCGTCAAGGAGAGCGGCAGTGACTGGGCCAAGGGTGCCAAGGGCACGGCGCAAAAGAAGCTGTTCCGCGACTGCTTCACCGAGACCGATCCCGATGCCGAGCCGGTGATCGCCAAACAGGGCAAGCGGGCGCGGGCGATACGCTGGGCGGACCTGCCCAACCAGACCCTGCCGGATGGGATGGACATCGAAAATATCGATCATCTGTTCGGCGTCTATCCGGATCAGGATAGCAAGAAGCAGACCGAGTACGAGCCCGATCCCAAGCTCAAGGACTTCGAGAACATCCCCCTGAAAGAGGGCATTGTCAGCTACTTCCAGCGCGAGGTTCGGCCCTATGTGGCCGATGCCTGGATCGACCGCAAGGCCAGAGATGAACAGGACGGCGGTACAGGCAAAGTGGGCTACGAGATCAACTTCAACCGGGAGTTCTTCAAATACCAGCCACCGCGGCCGTTGGCGGAGATCGACACGGAGCTGGCGGCGGTGGAGAGGCGGATTATGGGGATGTTGCGGGAGGTGACGGAGTGAAGCCTGAATCCGTGCGACTCAAATTCATCTATCGGCTAGGATATGGTGACGCATTACTGAAAGATGAGGAAACGGTAGTGGTAGGTCGGGTTAGGCGCGTGCTTCGGTGTTCGGTCGGGTCACCAGATTTAGGCGCGCCGTAACCCGACAGACGATACGGCGAGCCAGCCTGGGATATCGGGTGACGGCGCGTTCAACCGTGGTTGCCCACGCCCGCCTAACCCGACCGACAAAACTTAAACTTAATGGCATTGAGTTTTACCTGGCGTACAAGGACAGGGCTACGCAGATTTCGCAGATGCCGTCTGCGAAATCGCTCTCCAACCGGAAATCTCAGGCGTTGTCTGGGAAATCGTTGTCGAATGAATCACCCTTGGCGATTTGGCGGATGCTGTCCGCGAAATCGGCTTTGCCGCTCAAGCTAAGCTGGTCGCAATATGTCTTTCTGATCTCCATCGACAACCCCGATGAACGCAGTTTCTATGAAATCGAGGCATCGGAAAACGGCTGGACGCTGCCCGAGCTAAAGCGTCAATTCAACTCCGGCCTCTACGAACGCCTCGCCCTCAGCCGCGACAAGGACGGTATACGCCAACTGGCGACGGAGGGTCAGCTTGTCAGTCACCCCGAAGACCTACTGAAGGAGCCCTACATACTCGAATTCCTCGGCTTGGACGTACAGGAGAAATACTCCGAATCCGACCTGGAATCCGCCATCATCGACAAACTCGAACACTTCCTGCTCGAACTGGGTAAGGGCTTTCTGTTCGAGTCCCGTCAGAAGCGTTTCACCTTCGACGAAGAGCATTTCTTTGTCGATCTGGTCTTTTTCAACCGCCTGCTGCACTGCTATGTGCTGATCGACTTGAAGATCGGCAAACTCAGTCACGGAGACCTCGGCCAGATGCAGATGTACGTCAACTACTTTGATCGTTTCGTCAAGCTGGAGGAAGAGGGTCCTACCATCGGCATCCTGCTATGTAAAAAGAAACACGATGCCCTGGTGGAGATCACCTTGCCCAAGGACGCGAACATTCACGCTCGTGAATATCAACTCTATCTGCCTGACAAAGAGTTGTTGCGGAAGAAGTTGGAGGAATGGGGCGAGGAGGTGGAGGAATGAACATCAATTCTTGCCCGGAAGACAGGAAAGGGCCTATCTCCAATCCGCAGATTACGTGGATGCGGACGGATAGCTCCTTTGCAATCGGTGGATAAAGTGGCCGTGCGATTACCGGTGTCGGGTTACGGCGCGTTCAAATCCGTTTGTATACCTCGGTATCGGAAGACGCGCCTAACCCGACCTACAGGGTTGCCGCTTCTATCATAGAATGTAGGTCGGGTTAGGCGCGCAGTCATAGATTGCATTGGGCAAACGAGTCCGAACGCACCGTAACCCGACATACGACCATCGGCAGAGATCGACGCCGAGTTGGCGGCGGTGGAGAGGCGGATTATGGGGATGTTGCGGGAGGTGACGGAGTGACAAACCGACCGCCACGAAATGTAGGTCGGGTTAGCGCAGCGTAACCCGACAACGAGCCGACAAGGAAATCAAAATGGAATATCGACGCGCATTCATCCCCGGAGGCTCCTTCTTCTTCACCCTGGTAACGGAAAAGAGGTGCCCCCTGTTCGACAATGAACACAATGTGGATGTCCCGCGCCAGGCATTTCGCAACGTCAAAGAAAAACGACCCTTCGACATCGAAGCCATCGTGATCATGCCGGACCATCTACATAGCATCTGGACTCTGCCGCCGGAAAATGCTGATTTCTCCACCCGCTGGCGACTCATCAAGACCTGGTTCGGCAAACATTGCTCGGCTGACCTGCGGGTAAATCCAGACCAGGCTCGTCAAAACAAAAACCAGCAGGCCGTATGGCAACATCGGTTCTGGGAACATGCCTTGCGGGACGAAACGGATTTCACGCGACACCTCGAGTACATCCATTACAACCCCGTCAAGCATGGCTATGTAGGCGCACCGAAGGATTGGCAGTACAGCAGTTTTCATCGATATGTCCGTGCCGGGACATATCCGGCCGCATGGGGAACGGGGACCCTTGATTTCGAAGGTATCGGCCATGAATGAACATCATAAAAGTTCCGTAGGTCGGGTTAGCCCGAAGGGCATAACCAAACGCAGCGGCGGTGCGATATCGGGCATTTTGTCGGGCTAGGCTGCGCTAACTCGACCTACAGCCTTTGCAATCGGCGGATAAAGTGGCCGCGCGATTACCGGTGTCGGGTTACGGCGCGTTCAAATCCGTTTGTATACCTCGGTATCGGAGACGCGCCTAACCCGACCTACAGGGTTGCCGCTTCTATCATAGAATGTAGGTCGGGTTAGGCGCGCATTCACAGATTGCATTGGCAAATGAGTCCGAACGCGCCGTAACCCGACATACGACCATTGGCGGAGATCGACGCCGAGCTGACGGCGGTGGAGAGTCGGATTATGAGAATGTTGCGGGAGGTTACGGAGTGAATACTTTGGATTTGCTCTCAGAGCTTCCGGCTAATTGGCAAGCAGTACCGTTAAAAAGTGTTTGCCAGTTTGCTGTCAACAATGTTGATAAACATTCGCATGAAGATGAGGTACCAGTTCGACTCTGCAATTATACAGATGTATATAAGAATGAGAAGGTATCTCCAAAGCTTGATCTCATGGTTGCAACCGCCACTAAAGAGGAAATTGCACAATTTCATCTTGATGTAGGTGATGTGGTGATAACGAAGGACTCTGAATCATGGAACGATATTGGAGTACCCGCCTATGTTGAAGCGACATCCGAGGACTTTATATGTGGCTATCACCTAGCATTCATTCGTCCAAACAAGGTTAAGTTGGATGGTCGATACTTGTTTCGGTGCATGCAATCGCGTCCAATCGCGCTCCAACTTGAGCTTGAAGCAGCAGGGGTAACGAGGTATGGAATACCAAAGGGCGCAATAGGGTCAGCAGTTTTGCCCCTCCCATCTTTTGAAAGGCAAAGAGGTATTGCAGATTACCTCGACTGCGAAACCGCCTACATCGATGCCTTGATCGCGGAAAAGGAACGCATGCTGGCCCTGCTGGAAGAGAAGCGCGCCACCCTCATCAGCCAGGCCGTGACCCGCGGCCTCGATCCCGATATTCCGCTCAAACCCTCCGGCCTGGATTGGCTGGGGGATATTCCGACGCATTGGGATATTGAGCGTGCAAAGAACGTCTTTTCAGTACGTGACGAACGTTCCGAGACAGGCGACGAAGAACTGTTGACCGTCTCGCACATCACTGGTGTGACACCTCGTTCCGATAAAGAAGTGTACATGTTCAAGGCCGATGATATGACCGGGTACAAGCGTTGTTATCCAAATGATCTGGTCATCAACACACTTTGGGCTTGGATGGGTGCCATGGGTGTAAGTCCTCTTTCTGGAATTATCAGCCCTGACTACCACGTTTATGAATCCAAGGGCCTGTTACTGCCAGAGTTTATGGAGTTGTTGTGCCGTTCCAAGCCCTTCGTTGCTGAGGTCAATCGCTGGTCGAAAGGTGTCTGGTCATCCAGGCTACGACTCTATCCCGAGAGTTTTTTCGAGATGCGTTTGCCTATTCCGCCGGAAGACGAGCAACGAGAAATCGTCAAGGCAGTCGAGGGCGAGGGAAAAAAGGGCAGAGAGCTGGCAGCCGCACTGAAAGAATCCATGGCACTTCTCAAAGAACGCCGATCCGCCTTGATCACCGCCGCCGTTACCGGTCAGATCGACTCCAGGGAAATGGCCGCATGAAGTTCGAAACCTTCAAAGCCGGCCGCTGGCAGCCGCGCTATCAGTACAAGAGCTTCGAGCCGACGCCGGTCAATTACGAACGGACCTGGGAGGAGCCGAGCATCAACGCCTTGCTGGAGCAAGCCACGAGGGCATTGGGCGAGCTGAATGCCTTTTCGCTTATCGTGCCCGATATCGATCTCTTCATCGAAATGCATGTGGTCAAGGAGGCGCAGTCTTCCAGCAAGATCGAGGGTACCCAAACCGGTATCGACGAGGCGCTAATGGCGGAAGAGTAGATCCGCCCGGAGAAGCGCGATGACTGGTGCGAGGTGCGCAACTATATCGAAGCGGTGAATACCGCGATAGCGGAGCTGCAAAGCTTGCCGCTGTCGAACCGGCTGTTGAAACAGACCCATGCCATCCTGATGCAGGGCGTGCGGGGCGAACACAAGCAGCCAGGCGAGTTTCGCTCAAGCCAGAACCGGATTGGCGGCTCCAACCTGACCGATGCCACTTTTATTCCGCCCCACCAGGACGGCGTGGCGGAGCTCATGGGCGATCTGGAGAAGTTCTGGCACAACGACTCGATCCTGGTGCCGCACCTGATCCGCGCCGCTATCAGCCATTACCAGTTCGAGACGATCCACCCTTTCCTGGACGGCAACGGGCGTATCGGACGCCTGCTGATTCCGCTCTATCTGGTCAGCCATGGGCTACTGGCCAAGCCTTCCCTGTATCTGTCGGACTTCTTCGAGCGTAATCGGGCAAGTTACTACGATGCCTTGATGCGGGTACGCGTGAGCAACGATCTGATCCATTGGGTGCGGTTTTTTCTCAATGGTGTTGCCCGGACCGCCACCAAGGGGCGGAAGGTGTTCCGGCAGATATTGGCCCTGCGAACCGAAGTGGAGCAGACCGCCATGGGGATGGGCAAACGGGCCGCATCGGCGCGACAGGCGCTGAATTTCCTTTATCGCAAGCCGGTGATCGAGGCCAGCGACCTGGAACAGGCGCTGGAGGTGAGCACCCCCACAGCCAATGCGCTGATCAAGGCATTGATAGAAAAGGGTATTTTGATCGAAATTGCAGGTCAGCAACGGGGCAGGGTCTACGCCCTCAATCGTTACCTTGATCTGTTCTTAAGTTAAGATAATTCAGCCATCTTTAACTAACAGGCGGGGCAAGTAAAGGATGGGAGCATGAAGCAAAAGGGAAGACACGCCGTGCCCAACACGCATTTCGTTGGGCACGGCGCGATATGGGCCGTCGGCTCGATCTCCGGCTCAGCAGTACGCGCCTTTGCCCAACCTACGAACCTGAATGGGGCTTTTCGAGCACCGAAACATACGCCGATGCCTCAAGGTAACTACTTGCTCTCTATCTATTTATCATTCGGTTGCCCTGCCGTCTTTCCCGAGGTGGCGCTGGATTTCATCCGCGCCACCCAGGCCAAGACCTGGGACAAGCTGGAAGTCCTGCACGGCGATAAGACCGGCGAGCGAGTGGCCGCCGTCACCGGCCAGATCGATCCCAAGGAAATGGCCGCATGACCAGCAAGCCCATCAATCCCTTCGACATCCTCCTGCGGCTCGACTGGGCCGAGGGCGACGACCTGGAGTTCAAATCGGCGCAGGGCGGTCTGCCGAAGAGTCTGTGGCAGACCTACAGCGCCATGGCCAACAGCCATGGCGGGGTGATCCTGCTTGGCGTGGAGAATGATGGCCAGGTCAGCGGCGTTAGTGAACCGCAAAGGCTCAAGAAAGCCTTCTGGGATACGATCAACAATCGCGGCAAGGTGAATCTCAACCTGTGTACCGATGCCGACCTGGCCGAGGTGCAACATGCGGATGGATTGATCCTCGCCATTCGCGTGCCGCAGGCAACCCGTTACCAGCGTCCGGTGTTCCTCGGCCAGAACCCGCTCACCGGCACCTATCGGCGCAACTATGAGGGCGACTACCGCTGCACCGAGCCGGAGGTCAGCCGGATGTTGTCCGACCGGGCCGAGGAGCCGGCCGACAGCGGGATACTGGAAGGCTTCGGAATGGAGGATCTGGACCTGCCCAGTCTGTACCAATATCGCCATCGCCTTGTTTCCCACAAACCGACCCATCCCTGGCTGAGTGAGGACGATGTGAGGTTTTTGGCCAAACTCGGCGGCTGGCGGCGCGACCGCAAGGCCGGAACCGAAGGGCTCACACTGGCCGGACTGCTGATGTTCGGCCGTGATGAAACCTTGCGTGAGGGGGCACCCGGTTACCATGTGGACTACCGGGAACGATTGTCCGATGACCCGGCAAAGCGTTGGAGTGACCGGCTCACAGCCGACGGTACCTGGCAGCCCAATCTGTTCCAGTTCTATTTGAAGGTGGCGCAACGTCTGATCGCCGACTTGAAACTGCCCTTCCAGCTCGACGCCGATCTTTTCCGCAGGGGAGAAACGGAGGTTCACGAGGCGATCCGCGAGGCCCTGGTCAATGCCCTGATCCACGCCGATTACCAGGGACAGGGTGGCATCGTGGTGGAGAAGCATCGCGATGCCTTCAAGTTTTCCAATCCCGGCACCTTGCTGGTCTCCTTCGATCAGCTGCTGCGCGGCAATGTCAGTGAGTGCCGCAACAAGGCACTGCAAACCATGTTCATGCTGATCGGCGCAGCCGAGAAAGCCGGTTCCGGGGTGGACAAGATGCGCCGGGGGTGGGCCTCGCAACATTGGCGTTCGCCGATGATCCACGAGCAGGTTCAACCGGAGCGGGTCAGTTGGCGTCTGCCGATGGTTAGCCTGATCCCGGACGAATCGCTGGCCAGGCTGGAAGCTCTCTTTGGTAGAAAATTCATTAAATTCAGCAAGAACGAAGTGCAGGCGCTGGTCACCGCCGATATCGAGAAGGTGGTCGACAACTCGCGTATGCGCCAGATCTGCACCATTCATGCCTCAGATGTAACCCGTCTGCTCCAAGGGCTGGTGGCGAAGGGTGCGTTGGTACAGGAAGGGCAAGGTCGGTGGAGCCGCTACCGGTTGCCCGATGTGAGTCACTCCGTACATAAGCACGGAGACTCCGTACATAAGGACGGGGACTCCGTACATAAGGACGGGGACTCCGTACATAAGGACGGGGACTCCGTACATAGGGACGGAGACTCCGTACATAGCGACACCCTGATGGTAATCGCCGCGCCGGCGAGGAATCAGCAACGATTGTCTCCAGAGGAGATGGAACGAATTATCCTTGAACTTTGCCAGGGAGGCTGGCTGACTCGCAATCAATTGGCTGAATTGTTGGATCGCCACCCGGACGGGCTGCGCTCCCGCTTTTTGACCCCTATGGTCGCACATGGACGCCTGCAGTTGCGTTATCCCGACAAACCCAACCGGGTGGATCAGGCCTACAGCGCAAAAGGGTCGGTTAAAGAAACGCCTGTTTCTTAAACCAGGCAGCCTGATAAGTGAAGAATGAGATCATGAAGCAGACATCGGAGGCCGCTTTCGAAACCACCATCGAAGATGTACTGCTCGCCCAAGGGTACGAGCAGCAGGATGCAAAATCCTTCGACCGCGAGCGGGCCATCTTTCCCGAGGTGGCGCTGGATTTCATCCGCGCCACCCAGGCCAAGACCTGGGACAAGCTGGAAGCCCTGCACGGCGACAAGACCGGCGAGCGGGTATTGGAGGCGCTCTGCAAGTGGATGGATCGAGAGGGTTCGCTGGCCACGCTGAGGCACGGCTTCAAATGCTTCGGCAAGACCTTGCGCATCGCCTTTTTTCGCCCGGCCCATGGCCTGAATCCCGATCTGGAGGCGCGTTACCAGGCCAACCGCCTGGGGTTGACCCGGCAGCTCCGTTTCAGCCCGAAGTCCGAGCAGTCGTTGGATGTGGCCTTGAGTGTGAACGGCGTCCCGGTGGTCACGCTGGAGCTGAAAAATCCCTTCAGCGGTCAGACGGTGGCCAATGCCATTCACCAGTATCGCAACGACCGTGACCCGCGGGAGAAGCTCTTCACGTTCAAGCAGCGCAGCCTGGTCCATTTCGCCGTGGATACCGAAGAGGTCCACATGGCGACCCGTCTTGCCGGGACCACGACCCATTTCCTGCCCTTCAATCGAGGCCGTGATGGCGGCGCGGGCAACGCGCCGGACCCGCGGGGGCGGAACTATCGCACCGCCTATCTCTGGGAAGAGGTGTTGCAGTACGACAGCCTGTTGGACCTGCTGGCGCGTTTCCTCCATCTCCAGGTGGGTGAAAGGATGTCGGACGAGGGCAAGAAGGTCCGCAAGGAGACGATGATCTTTCCCCGTTATCACCAGCTCCAGGCGGTCCGGCGGTTGGTCAGTGAAGCGACCGTGGAGGGCGTCGGCCACAACTATCTGGTGGAACACTCGGCGGGCAGCGGCAAGAGCAACACCATCGCCTGGTTGGCCCATCGTCTCTCGTCCCTGCACAACGCGGACGACGAGCGGGTATTCGACAGCGTGGTGGTGATTACCGACCGGGTGGTGCTCGACCGCCAGTTGCAGAACACTATCTACCAGTTCGACCACCGCCAGGGGGTGGTGCAGAAGATCGACGAGGATTCCCGGCAGTTGGCCGAGGCGCTGGCAGGCGGCGTGCCGATCATCATCACGACCTTGCAGAAGTTCCCTTTTGTCTCCGGGCAATTGATGAAGATGGCTGAGGAACGAGGTGAAGGGGCACGCAGTCATCTGCCGACCCGCAAATATGCAGTCATTATCGACGAGGCCCACAGCTCCCAGTCCGGCGAGACGGCGACGGAGCTGAAAGGGGTGCTTGGCGGTGCGGAGCTGCTCAAGAAGGCGAGAGAGGCCGCCCAGGACGAAGACGAGGTGGAACTGGAACCACTGTTTCACAGCATGGCCAAGCGCGGCCGTCAGCCCAATATGAGCTTTTTCGCCTTTACCGCCACGCCGAAGCACAAGACCTTGGCGATTTTCGGTCGCAATGGAGAACCTTCCCACTGCTACACCATGCGGCAGGCGATCGAGGAAGGGTTCATCTTGGATGTGCTCGCCAACTACGTCAGCTACAAGACCTACTATCGGCTGATCAAGGCATGCAAGGACGATCCCAATGTCGAGCGCAAGAAGGCCGCGCGGGCATTGGCGCGGTTCCTGCGGTTGCACCCCCACAATATCGCCCAGAAGACCGAGGTGATGGTCGAGCATTTCCACCAGCACACCCGGCACCGGATCGGGGAAAAAGCCAAGGCCATGGTGGTGACGGGTTCGCGGTTGGAGGCGGTGCGCTACAAGCAGTCGTTTGACCGCTACATCGGCAAAAAGGGCTATCCCATTAAGAGCCTGGTGGCCTTCTCCGGCACGGTCGAGGACGATCAGGCGCCGGATAAGACCTATACCGAGGTGGCGATGAACGGCGGTATCAGGGAGAAGGAGCTGCCGGAGGTTTTCGCCAAGCCTGATTACCGTGTCCTGCTGGTGGCGGAGAAGTACCAGACGGGCTTCGATCAGCCGTTGCTGCACACCATGTATGTGGATAAGCGCATCGCCGGTATCCAGGCCGTGCAGACCCTCTCCAGGCTCAACCGCCCCCATCCGTTGAAAGAAGATACCTTCGTTCTCGACTTTGTTAACAATCCTGACGAGATTCGAGAGGCATTCCGGCAGTATTACGAAGGCTCGGTGATGGGGGAGGAGGTCGATCCGGATCGTCTTTATGAGGTCAAAGGAGCGCTGGACGCTTCCGGAATTTGTCTACCGCAGGAGGTCGATGCCTTCGCCGCCATCTTTTTTGCGCCCAAGCGTCGGCAATCGCCATCCGACCACAAGAACATGAACGCCATACTCGATCGGGCGGTGGTACGTTTCCGGGATTTGCAGGAGCGGGAAGAGGAAGAAGTGGAGCTATGGCGAGGCAAGACCCAGGCATTTCGCAATCTCTATGCCTTTCTGAGCCAGGTCATTCCTTATCAAGACAGCGATCTGGAAAAGCTCTACACCTATTTGCGACATCTGGCGTCGAAGCTACCCAAGCGTAAGAGCGGCCCCGGATACCGGTTCGATGACGAGGTGGAGCTGGACTACTACCGGCTGCAAAAGATCGGCGAGGGATCGATCAGTCTGAATAAAGGATATGCAAAACCGCTGGATGGCCCCCGAGAGGTTGGAACCGGGATGGTTCGGGATGAAGACGTACCGCTCTCCAGTCTGATCGACATCATCAATGAGCGGTTTGGTTCCGAATTGACGGAAGCGGATCAACTCTTTTTCGACCAATTGGCCGAAGCGGCTGTATTGGATGACGCCCTGCGTCGCGCCGCCGAGGCCAATCCGTCCGACAAATTCCAGTTGGTGTTTCGTGAAGCCCTGGAGTCGCTCTTCATTGAACGGATGGATCTGAACGAGGAACTGTTCATCAACTATATGAGTAACCTTGAGTTGCAGGATGTGGTTTCGAAGTGGTTGGGAGATCAGGTCTATAAGCGGTTCTCAGATTCTTCCGACAAGCCAAATAGCTCTGCGACTTCTTGAAACACAGGGGACGGATTCTCTGACCGCCCGTCACGCCGCCTGCAAGCCGCGCGGCAAGCGGCGTGACGGGCTACGCCGGGCCGGAATTCGGGGCCGCCAGACTGCCTCTGCAAGCTACGGCAGACTGCCTCCGTGGTTCCGGTCAGCATCGTACCCTCCGGTTTCCGCCCGCGCTCCGCCACTATGCCCTTCGCCCTAAAAAATGTGGTGGTGGTAAATTTATAAGTGTTAAAGTAGAGAGATTCATCTTTTTGATCCCCTCTCCCCAATCCTCTCCCGGAGGGAGAGGGAGCATAGCGGCCAGTGCTGTTGGTCATGTTACAACTTAGATATTAACCGCCACCAAAAATGTGTCTATAATCTAGCGGGATCTGACACCTAACCTGTCCTACGGCGTGGCAGGCCGGGTGTGCGTGTAGCGGTGCCTCGCACAGTGGACACGCGCCACCTTATGGCATAAGGTGGTTAAGTATAGGAGGCTGGGTGTGCGTGTAGCGGTGCCTTGCCAGCGTGCGGCCTCGCTCTGCCGGCGTACCTCAATGGCCCCTTCTCGTTTTCCGAACCATTCACACGCGACGGGCATATAAAATGACCATGCCGAACAGAGTGATGACTGCACCCGATATGACTATCGAGGCACACCCCTCAGTGCGAGACATGACGAAAGGGGGATTGCGGGACGGTCGAGACACGGATGATGAGTACGACATGGAGGATCTTACCGAGTCGATCATACAGGGGTTGCGGGAGGTGTACGCCTATAAGCGGGGAGAGATTTATCTACCGACGTTCGATGAATTCGTAAAAGAACTCGCAGATGAAAAAACGTGAGGTCCGCTTATCGCCTGCCATGCAGCGGGCGATACGCAGGCTTTCCAAGCGTTTCCCCCATATCATGGACGATCTCAAACCGCTCTTGAACAACCTCGAAACCGGTGAGAACCCCGGTGATGCCCTCTCCGGCTTTTCACGCCGCGTCTACAAAGTCCGCGTTCCCTCCTCCGACCAACGCAGAGGCAAACGTGGAGGATTTCGCGTTGTTTATTACTTGGTGAGCGAAGACCACCGAGTTTACCTACTTACCATGTACGCTAAATCACGTCAGGAAAATATACGGACGGAAAAGATCAACTCCTTGATCCAACAGCTTAATCTTTAGGAAGCGCTTAAAAGGAGTTCACCACTACGCCGATGCGAATTCCTCTGCGTCGGTGAGCTTGCGTCCGATGTCCGCGCGCCAGGTCTGACCGATCCCTTCGCGCCAGCAACCGAACGCGCCGGCAGGGATGCCGTCCGAGTGCAGGATGTACCAGCCGGCATCGTCACCGTGCTTGCCGTCGGTTGGGTAGCGGTGCAGCCGTCCGTCCGCCTCGATGGTTTCAGGGGCAAGTAGCCCTGCCGAAGCGATGGCATCTCCGAATGCGGAAACTGCGTCAGACATGGCGCAGCCCTCCCCGTTGAATAAGCCAGTCCGCCACGGCTACCGGGAGCCATCCTTTCAACGCCAAGGTGACGATTGCCGCTTTGATGCGGGATGCAAGGCGGGTAGCATTGCCGGTGGAATCTTGTGTCAGGACCGTCGTGCTGGTGCCCACCAGCGGATGGCCTTTTTCTTCCCTTTCCTCGATTGCCGCGATAATGATTTCGGTCCAATCATCTCTTATTCGTTTAGTTCCCTGTGTGGGATAATTGTCTTCTGTTCAGATGGTGAAGCAAAATCATCTGCATCTAGTTTGTCCGGCTGTAATTGTTCAGTCCCCTGCTTGGTTTTCTGTGAAGGAATGGGTGAATTGGTTACAAGTTTTTGGCCGAGAATCTCTGCAATCCGCCTCACGAGGTTCTGGAACGGCTGCTGGTCTGTAGCGCCATTCCAGCCAATGAGGTCATACGTCTGAAGCTCTCCGAATCCGAAAGGCGGCTCCACCCGATCGATGTAAATAGGCAGCAAGACACCGTGGTTTTTCGCATCTTCTGCTTCTTCACGTACATAGTCGGAAGAAATGGAATTCTTGCTCCATGCAACGATGACGTAGCGAGACGCCCTCAGATTCTCGGGAATATGATCGCGCCATCTCTCCCCTGCCGGTACCTTTCTGTCCCAGAACACGGACCAACCGGCGGTCTCCAGCGCATCGACTAAGGGGCGCAAACGCTCCCTATCATCAGTTGCGTAACTGATGAAGATGTCATTCTTGGCACGGGAGGAGGTCTGAACGGTTACTGTCTCGGGGGGTATGGAGTCGTGCTGACCTTTATCTTCCGGTTCCGGCGGTTGGTTCTGTTGGTCTTCTTTCAGTTCTGGCAGTGTGGGTGCATCGGCTACAGCTTTCGGTCTGCATATCTCTTCCGGCAGCAAGTGCGGGAAATGCCTTTTGGCGAGATCAAGCCAGGGGATATGTATTTTGTGATTGATTGCCCATCGCACAAACTCGCTTGGTAGTAGCTTCTCTTCTTTCGATAGATCACTGGCAAACCAAATGGGCAGTATTCTCTGGCAGGTATTGGTGAGATGCTCATCAATCTCCCAAACAAGATGACGGTCTTGTTCAGCCTCAAAATTGAATCTATATAAGGTGTCATGTACACCTCTGTTTAGCTGAGGGGCTCCAAATTCAGTAATTGCCAAACCGTCAAGACGAAGCAGGATCGAATGATAAGGAGGCTCGAAACTTTCCAAATGGGAGGGATCGCAACTTTCCGAAGCAGTTGTCCGTTTCCGGCGGGCTATGGCGTCTTCGATCAGAGCGTTAACATGGGACTTAGCCCTATTGTCTAACACCCTATTTAATGCTCTTCTTCCTTCTGGTTGTATCAAATCGTACAGGTTCATTCCGCCAGTCAGGGCCATAGGGCAGAACCCGGCAAGCAAGGTAAGTCCCACCTCCGCAGACCAAGTTTCAAGTTTGGCATAATTACTGATTAAGATAGGCGGGCACTCCCCCGCGAGGACGGTCATTATAAGGATATTATTTTCTTTCTCAGAGAGAGGGGTGGGATGAATCATTGTCTCTTCAATCTCTCTCCCCATGGCGCTTATATCATCTGTCGAAATATCAGGAGGCACGGAAATCCCTGGGAGGAACTCAATCGGGTCGTAATACGACATAGGCTTACCTTCTTCGGTGCACCTTCATAGAAAGGGGCCAAGCCAAGGCGGGTGAAGGAAACCGCCTTTTCGGGGGCCAACCTAGACTTGGCGTAACTTAGTCTTTGTCTCAATCGCCGGTCTGAGTCCTCTCAGCCGTCGGTAAGCTGGTCACTGGCGTCTTGGTTACGAACTCCGCCCATGCCTGCATCATCCAGGCACGCTTAGCGAACAGGTCCCCGCGTCGGTAGGCGGCCTCGACCTTGTTCTCGATGACATAGGCCAGGGCCATCTCCGCCACGTTGCGGGGGAAGCTCGATACCTCGCCGCTCCAGTCCCGAAAGCTGGAACGAAAGCCATGGGGCACATAGTTGCCGCGTTCGCAGTTGACGCCGTACCCCATTCCCCGCATTAACTGGAGCAACGCCATATTCGACAGCGGTCTACCCTGTCTCATGCCGGGGAACAGGTAGAGGTTGCCGTGAATCCGTGGCAGGGCCTCCAGTATGTCCAGGACCGCATCCGACAGCGGGACGCGGTGCTCACGTCCGGATTTCATCCGGGATTCGGGTATGGTCCAGGTCCGGGCCTCCAGGTCGATTTCCTCCCATCGGGCTTTCAGGGTCTCACTGGTCCGGGTGACGGTCAGGATCAGGAATTGCAGCGCCAGGGAAGGAACGCCCGGATTGCCCGCCAACTCGACCATGAACGCGGGCAGGTCTTCATAGGGCATGGCGGGATAATGTATGGACTGCTTGATCCTGGAGGGCCTGGGTAACAGCTGGTCCAGGTGTCCCCGCCAACGGGCCGGGTTGGTCTGGTCCCGGTAGCCGTGCGCCGCCGCGTAGTCCAGGATGTTCTCGACGCGCCCCTGCACCCGCTTGGCGGTCTCGGTCTTGCTGATCCAGATCGGCTTTAAGATCGCCAGCACATCCTCCGTGTCGATCTTGTCTACCGGCTTTGATCCGATGATGGGGGCCGCGTAGGTCTTGAGGCTACGCGGCCAGGTGCGCGCGTGGCGGATGTTGCGCCAGCCGTGCCGGTGTTCTCGGATGTATTGGGCCGCGCAGGTGGTGAAGGTGGGCATCTTCTCCGTTTCGGCCTGGGCTTGGGCGCGCGCTTCGATGGGGTCAACCCCGGCCTTCGCCTGCTTTCGATGCTCGGTGGCCTTGTCGCGGGCCTCGCCAAGACTCACGTCCGGGAAGCCGCCTAACCCCATCTCCCGGCGCTTGCCCTCGATGGTGTAACGCAATACCCATTTCTTACTCCCGGTGCGCGAAACGACGAGCCGTAACCCCGCGCCGTCCTCATGCTTGCCGGGGCCAGCAATCGCCGCTTTGCACGCCGTGAGCTTGCCCACAACTCAGCCTAATGTGCGCAGGGCATCAGCGAACCGGGAAACCGTATCCGACGCGCCGGTGGGGTGGATTACCCGCAGGTCCTTCTTAACCGACTTTCCCCGTGTTGCTCGGAGCTCTTGGACGGCGGATAACCGCTCGATCTCGCCAAAGGCAGCAAGCCCGATCAGCAGGGCCTCCCGGATGCCGGCGATGGTTTCATTGTTGAGAGACAGAGTAGAATTGACAGTAGCCATGGCCGAACCTCCGTAACAGGTTGGGTTGTGGTTAGGGCCTCGGTGCGGTGCCAGCCGCGTCGGGGCCTGCTTCCTTTGGGGGAACGGCCCCCAATGGGTCCCCCCCTTAGAACGGGGAACAGAGACGATTATAGCGGAAGTTGACGGAATGTACAGCAGTGTAATATGCTGTAGGGAAAAGATATTTCTGATTTCAGCGGAAGTCGGCGAAACTGTTATCGGTGGTCCTCGGCTCCACCACCCGCCCTCCCATCACCTGCCCTCCCATCACCTGCCCTCGTAGCTCAGCAGGATAGAGCGATCGCCTCCTAAGCGATAGGTCACAGGTTCGAATCCTGTCGAGGGCACCATCGAACCGAGCCCGGCAATCCTGAATGATTCGGCGTTGTCCGGAGGGAAAAGATCCCTCCTGCGTCGGGACAGGGTTTGACGGGTTGCGTTCGACGCCCAAAGGCTCGGATCGTCTGCAGGTCAGTGCCGGCGTCTTAACGCAACCTACACCCAAATGCGGACGGGACGTCCGCGGTCCCAGACGGCGAGACGCCACTTCTAGCTGGGACCGCGGGCGTCCCCGCCCGCAAAGCGAGCCCATCCACAAGCCGAGCCCGCCGGCAATCCGGCAACCAAAGCGTCATTCCGGCGGGGACGCCGGCATCCGGTTGTCGGGGATGGCAAAACCGCGGGAACCGGCAATGCCCGATGTCGGCATCGGCGAGTGGGTTGGGTTAGGCGCGCTGTCCGATCCCGAAGTACAGCGACAGGGCCAAACGCGCCGTAACCCAACACGATGCTAGGGTCACCAACGCTTCGGCTCGAAACCGGGCCGGTTCTTAACCTCCATGAGTTCATCGCCGACCGCCAGTACCAGAAAACCCTGTTTCTCCGCATAGGTGAGCACGTTCTTTTCTACGCTGAGACTGGCAAGGATTCCCACCAAGGGCAGGGCATCGTGCTCAGGAAAGAAGGTCCGGAACTCGGCGATGTCGGCTATGAAGCCGTCCACGTCGGTGCTGCGCAGGGTCGCCTTGGTGCTGTTGAGGCAGACGCAATCGGGGGTGACCACCAGGGCGTCGAATTCCTTCACGCGCCCGTCGGGTAAACGGCGCTTGAGCCGCACCATGAGGTCAT
>NZ_FLUY01000554.1 GCF_900092655.1 Candidatus Thiosymbion oneisti | reverse complement strand
CGGCTCCCGGGACTACCGATATTTCGTTGGCCCTTCCGGCTATCGGGTAAAACCTGAATGCCGAGTTGCCGGTCCAACCGGTCATCAGTCAGGCTGAGTTTTCTCGTTCCCAGGCGCTACGTGGGAACCAGAGACCGGGAGCGGGGTTTTTGCGACACCCTCTTGAGGGAGAGCGCAGGGGTGAGGGGGAAATTCAAAAGCTCAGATTGTTCCGTTTGGCAGTATAAATCGGTAGGCTGGGGTGAGGAACGAACCCCAGCTGTGGTTGTTGCTGGGTTTTGGCCGTCCCTGGCCGCAACCCAGCCTATGGCCTATGGCCTATGGTCCTTTTTTAGACAGTCTCTTAGGGGGCGTTCTCAATTGAGCTGAATCCTCATGAAAATCAAGCACATCAGGCCCATGCAGCAGTGGCTACGAGTTCCCGAGACACTCCGCGGCGCGGAGCTTCCGCGTTCCCACGCGGCGCGTGGGAACGAGAGAAAATGATGAGTTAGCTCAATTGAGAACGCCCCCTA
>NZ_FLUY01000173.1 GCF_900092655.1 Candidatus Thiosymbion oneisti | reverse complement strand
CCACTGAGCATCGACCACCGCATTGACGCTTGGCGGAATAGAAAATAGTTAGTAGAAATAGAGACTTACGTCTTACCAGGCTGGTTGCGCGATGGCCTGGGCATTGCTTGCTGCTTTTCGCCGGGCGCAGTAACCCTTGAACGCGCCCACGCCAAGCCGGTTGATCACCCGCAGGAAGTTGTC
>NZ_FLUY01000556.1 GCF_900092655.1 Candidatus Thiosymbion oneisti | reverse complement strand
CTGGGAACGAGAAAACTCAGCCTGACTGATGACCATTTGGACCGGCAACTCGGCATTCAGGTTTTACCCGATAGCCAAAAGGGCCAACGAAATATCGGTAGTCCCGGGAGCCGACAGAATGTCGGCGGTCCCAGGAACCGACAACATGTCGGCGG
>NZ_FLUY01000557.1 GCF_900092655.1 Candidatus Thiosymbion oneisti | reverse complement strand
TGGGAACGAGAAAACTCAGCCTGACTGATGACCATTTGGACCGGCAACTCGGCATTCAGGTTTTACCCGATAGCCAGAAGGGCCAACGAAATATCGGTAGTCCCGGGAGCCGACAGAATGTCGGCGGTCCCAGGAACCGACAACATGTCGGCGG
>NZ_FLUY01001046.1 GCF_900092655.1 Candidatus Thiosymbion oneisti | reverse complement strand
GGCAAACAGCACGGTAATAACGCCCCCCGCTTGGTTCCAAATCAGAGGCAGCGCGCTGCCGGCGCACTCCAAAGAGTCAGGTAGAAGGCCTGACCCACCTGCCCCGCTTCCAGGCCAAGGGCTTGTTTCAGCAGGAATTATCATTCGCGAGCCCTGCTTGGGGATCAAGGGGATGGCAAAGGATTTCCAAACGGTTAGCCTTCATGCGCCGGGAAGTCCGGAACGAAATTGTTCAGTGCCTTCTCAGAGAGGCATTACCTCGCACACATAGGCTATGTTATTGCCTTTGTCGCCTGGACAGACGGGGTTGTTGTCCCCGGTAGCGCCGCCGACAATGAATCCATGCGCGTCAGGCTTCGGTATTCCTTCGGGGTGCTGGTACCTAGTTTCGACCGATATTGCAAGTTCATAGTATCTGCTGGCTCACACACTTGGCTTACCCGCTCCAGTGTGTGGACTAGCAATATCGATCGAAACTAGGTACTAGTTGGCGATGACACAAAAGCTGTTGGACCGAATCCACAAATCTCTAGCGCGGTGTTCGTGGGCATGGATGCTGGAGGCATCCCCGAAGGCCAGCACGAGAAACCAGTCGGCGTTCACGTAGTTCCACAGGTCTTTGATGTGGCTGCCCACATCGCAGAAGTCCTTACAGATGGGTACTACGAACGAGCCGAGGGGGTGTCGAAGACATCGAGCCGGTTTCCCAACTCGATGTCTTCGGTCCTTTTACCCTTAACGTAGCAGGTGAGCTTCGTATGCGAGAGCACAAGGCCGCCATCTCTATCGAGCAACTGTGCTTCGTTGTAGACCCTGTTCCCTCTTTACATGAAACGATCCGGCGAGGACGAGAAGAAACGGGTGGTCGGGGTGCTCGTCCGCCAGCCACCGGCAGAGCCGCATACGAAGGGTGTGGGGCAGGGTCAGCTCGGGAAAGACGACAATGCGCGCTTTTTCCCGAGCGGCTTTTGCAAGCGCTTCTTTGACACTGTTCCATCTGTCGTCGTTGCTGGTTAGTTTGGTGGCTACGAGCACTCCGCGCTCCGGCCACTCGGGTTTTACACTATCGGTGAAAGAGACGGCGAAGACCTTGAAGGTACCGCCTTCCCGTATCCGGGCCAAGTGTTTGCCCAGATCTCCTCGCGCGGCGCTCGTCCTTTGAATCCGGATTCCGTTGATCTCACAAGGCGCAATCCAGTGACGGACGAGCCAATGCTCCAGCTTGTCGCTCTGTCTCGCTAGCGGCGCGGAGGCTGCCCGCTCGTGCGGACGTCAGAACACCCAGTATTGCCGGTCATCGAAACGGACCGACGGTGTCGGCGCGGCCAACGATGGCGGACCATACCTCTCCTTCAGGTAGTCTTCGATTCCTTGTAGGAAGGCGCACACCTGTCCCGGATACTCTTTTCTCGTCTTTTCCAACTGCTGCCGGGCGTCTTTGCCACGGGAGAGCACCTCTGCCACTTTCCCCCTGACTTTTTTGACTATTTCCAGATTGCGCCGTACAACCTTGTATGGATAGGTCATGGAGCGGCATGTTGCCTCGTAAGGTACACCAAATCCTCACCATCGCATGGTAGAGGGCCCGATTGTCGTTCACCTCCACGCCGAGGTCATTTACCACCTCCTTCATGAGGGCTGCCATCCTCTTATCCGCATCATTCTCGTTGGACATCACCGTTCCTCCGGGACTGATATAAGCCGGGTAGGTCAGGTTAGCCGCAGGGATGCGGCGTAACCCGACATGGCATAGCCCCCCACCCTCATGTCGGGTTACGGCGCGCCCCATCGTCGCAACAGACCCTAGCTTCAAAAAGCGCGCCTAACCCGACCTACATGGCTATCATAGGCCGTACAAGGGACAGTTTTAGCACATCTGCCATGGAAATATGCTATCGAGTACTCCCGTCGGATGAGTAAGTGGAGGTAGGGTTTCCCGCAAACTGAACCGATGCGCAGGGCAAACCATATGAAAGCAGAATCGACGAACCATCCGCACCCACAGGGGAATACGGGGCATTCTTGTGCCGAGGGTGACCCGGCCCGGTTCGAGATCGAGCACCTCCAGCGGGAGACGGAGCATTACTACCAGGCGGAATTGCAGCACGACCAAAGGGCAAGTTGGATCATGGGGGTTGCCGGTGTCTTGTTGGTTTTCGTGCTCCAAGCCCTCGGGGGTCCTTCGCCTGGGATGTGGCACGAGGCCGAAGGGTGGATGTGGACCTGCACGCTATTTTTGATGCTGACCGTCGTGCTCGCCGTGGTCAGCATGTGGCCGCTGGCGGGACATGAAGGGAGACAGTGGCGGCCTTTCGTTATGCCCCCAGGGCAAACGCGAAAGTATGTTGGGGACGAAAGACCCGTTGCCTGCCGGCACTGTGACGCGCACCGGCGGCGGGCCGAAAAGCACGCCATGTGGGTTATGTACACGCTGCTATTGCTTCTGGCAGCGCTGCTGTGCGCGTTCATCGGTGGCGTGATTGCCGCGTGGTAGGGGTCGACTATCAGCGGATCGGGGTACTAGCGGTGTGAATTGTCGGCCTAGAGCCGTTTGCAGATAATCTGGGCTCTTTGCAAACGAATGTGGGTTTGAGACCCCGGATCGCGCGTTCGTACTCATAATCGTAGCGTGCCGGCTGACCTGGCGGGGAGAGGCAGGCGCGTTTCCTGGATCAATTGCGTAATTCGCGTGATTCGTAGTTAAAACAGAAAACGCTACCAAGGCCGACTCTCTTGCAGGGGACCGCCGGATTGGCGCATGAACTGCATCTCCTCAAGCATGAACTGGTTGCGCATCAGCAAAGAAGGATCGCCCTCCACCTGCCGTAGGCGCTGTTCCATGATGGCCAGACCGGGGCCGCGTATCGGCAATCCGCCCAGCGCGGCCGCTGCGGCCTGCCGGGCATCCGGCTCCAGGTCGGACATGGGCTGCTCGCCGAGCTGATCGAAACGATCGACGGCCTCCGCCGCGCTTCCTTCCGGCGGTACATCCGGCAGTCCGTCCTGCGGTGACCGGTCGGGTCGTGCCCCACGGTCATCTGTCTGCTGCCGGTCCGGGCGCTCCTCGGCCTTGCCGGGCGTCTCCTGCGCTGTATCCGGACCTTGACCCTCTCCCCGCCCTTCCTCTTCGCCACCCTCGCTGGGGGACACTTCCAGCTGTTGCTCCTCACCCTTCCCTTGCTCGGGGCGTTGCTTTTCCTCACCCCCAGCGGCCTCCCGCTCGGGCTTTTGTTCCTGGTCACCGGCGGCCGCGTCTTCGGGCTTCGACTCCTCCCCTCCTTTGCTTTCCTCATCCCGGCGTTCTTCGTTCGATCCGGTCTGTTCGGACTGATCCTTCGGTTGCTCGCCGCCAGTTTCCTCTTCGGAGGTTTTCTGCTGCTCCTGGCCGCCCTCCTGTTGCTGGGACTCGCGTTGTTCTTCACCGCCCGTTTGGGTTTCCGCTTGCCTCTGTTCCTGATCGGATTCAGGGCCGGATTCGGCCTCCTGCTGTTCGTCTGTTTGTTTGCCCTTGCCCTCGGTTTCCTGCTCCTTTTTCTGCTGGCCCTCCTGGGGCTCAGTGGTCTCGGGTTCGGACTTGCCTTTCTGCTCCTGCTCGGACGCTTTGCCCTTCGCCCGCTCGCTATCCTCCGTCTGCTCTCCGTCGCTCGGTTCGCTGTCCTCTTTCGGCTCACCCTCTGAGGATTGCTGTCCCGATCCGCTTTGCTGTTGGGATTCCTGCTGCTGTTGCTGTTGTTGCTGTTCTTGTTTCTGCTGCTCTTGTTTTTGCCCCTGTTGTTGCTCTTGCTTCTGCTGTTCCTGCTTTTGCCCCTGTTGTTGCTCTTGCTTCTGCTGCTCCTGCTTTTGTCCTTGTTGTTGTTCTTGCTTCTGCTGCTCCTGCTTTTGTCCTTGTTGTTGCTCTTGTTTCTGCTGCTCTTGCTTCTGCCCCTGCTGCTTCTGCCTTTGTTCTTGTTCCTGTTTCTGCTGTTCCTGTTTTCGCTCTTGTTGTTCTTGCTTTTGCTGCGCTTGTTTTTCCTGTTCCTGCCGTTTCTGCTCCTGACCTTCCTGTCCTTCGTCCCCCCGGCGCTCCTCTTCCGCTTGATTCCGCTGTGCTTCCTTTGCCTTCTCGTATAACTCCTGCTCGATACGCGCGAGCATGGCCCGGGCCAGGGCCAGGTTATGGTGGGCGTCCTCGTGGTTCGGATTGGTGCTCAACACGGCTTCGTAGGCCGTCGCTGCCCCTGCGAAGTCGCCGAGCCGGAAGCGGGCATTGCCCAGGTTGTAGTGGGCGTCCTCTTTCGCGGCCGAGCGCTGTACTTGGCTGAAGGCAGTGGCGGCCTCTTGGTAGCGTCCAGACCGATAGAGGGCCACGCCGCGCCGGTAATCGTCGCCGAAACCCGCGGCGGCCTGCCCGTAATCGCCGGCCTGAAAGTGCGCGTAGGCCTCTTGCTCCTGGTTCAGAAACAGATCGGCCCGCGCCCCCGCGGCAAGCACCAGAGATAAGGCGGCAGTGATCAGCAAGATCTTTGTCATATCTTGGACTCGGGTTAAGTGCGTCCGCGAAAACTCACACCGGATGAGCAGTGAGTGCCGCGAACCGCATCTGCGATCGATGCGATTCGTTCCTTACCGCATCCTACCGGCTTCCCCCCAGAAATTCACCTGGGATGCGGTAAGCACCTGTCTACTGCCCCAGGGATGGGGCAGGCAGCGAACCGCGCATTGCCGGAATCTCAGCTTCAATGAAGCCATGGCTGCTGACCGTGAAGTAGAGGCGAAAAATTTCTCGCCCCTTTTTGATCCGCAGATTGCGTAGATTCTCACAGATGAAAACGAAACAATCTATGAAAATCTGCGCAATCTGCGGATCAAAAAGGTTGCAGCAGGCAGACAGGCTGCACTCTAACCAGAGCTTTGATTTTAATGTAGTTGACGTTTTTAGCGCTTGATCTACAGCAAACCAAGCTGTTGCCTAGCTTGCCGAATAGTAAGTACTCCTCTTCCTTTAGATCGTTGATCCAGAAGATTCATTAGCTTTTGATCTTTTCTGGTCAACTCTATCTCTCGATCAAAATTATCCATTTCTGCCAGAACAAACTCTCTTCCATCCGTTGCCTTTAAGATGATATTGTCGTGGCTTGCAAGATCTAGTGCGTCTTCGAGGTTAAGCGAGCCACTAGTTAATTCTATCGTTCTCATATGCAGTACTCCTGGCTTCGAATATAAAGTTTATTGTGTTCTTTCCAACCAACCGCATTGATTACAAGGGCACCTTGAAAAATACGATTTTCGTCAACAGCACGCTTGAATAATCAACGGGTTAGAATAGCCTGATTGGTGAAAACACCTATTTTTCAAGGTGCCCACAACATGTTTCTTTTCCGGATCAACATCGTAGAAAACACGGTATTTTGGGACCTGCAACTCCCAGCTTGATAGGTTATTTAGTCGCAATCTCTTTTTGTTTCGATCTTTCAGAAGCAGGGGCATTTCTTAGTTGTTCCTCTATCGAGTCTAAAATAGTTGTTCGCCAAGCGAATGGTCGGGGTCAGCGCCCATAGCAGCAAGTGGATCTCGGAAGACGGTGCCAGCTTCTCGAAGGTAACACCGTGTTTTTTGCGATTTGCTACCGCCTTCTACTCATCCCACTCATATTCCATCCTACGAACTCGAAATCGAACAAGGGAAAATAGGGACAGACCCTGAGGTATCCCCACAAAATCCGTCCTCGGCGTCAGCCGGCAAGGAGGACATCATGCTCGTTTGCGACCCACTGATCGGGCGGCCCGATCCTGCCGACCAGCTCATTGAGCACCTCGCGGCAGCTTGCCGGCCCTACCAACAGCCATGCGAGGAACAGCCGCGAGTATAGCCGCATCCGTCAGCTCTTCCGGGAAGGTCGATGGGCACGCTACGCCTGGTGCATCCGATCAAGCAGTCGCGGTTCGGAAACCTCCGGGGGACGGCCCAACCCTGGGACCCTCTCGATGGGCGCTTGCTTTGCCCATCCTACGGTTGCCCATCCCGCAGGCTGGGCAAAGGGACAAAGGACGCAAAGCGTAGGATGGGCAAAGCGGGGCGTGCCCATCAAATCCGGCTACAATTTGTTGTCTTATATGGAAATAATGTGGGGATACATCAGGGACAGACCACATTAGCCACCCTTCCAAACTATGAAGCGTGGTTCCAGTCAGCGCGCCATACGTGACCGGGACTACCTTCGTTCGAAGACTGCATGGAACTTGAATGGACGCGCCGGCTGAACCACACAATGCCCAAACGGCCTTTCCCGCAGGCTACCGACTTCTCTGCCTTGCACCGCATTGCCGGCACTCAAAACTTCTGGCGGCTAACGACCAATCTCACCGGTCGCTGCGGAGCGACAGCGGAACAGCGATCCGGTGGAGCGAAGTGCTAGCTGCCATTTTTGGGTGGAATCGTACCAGCCACCCCCTGCTTGTACTTGATGTGTTTTATAGTCATCGCATATGGCATCAAGATCGTAGTCAAATCTCTTCGAGTGCTCGTCTCGGATACGGCGGACTTCTTCAATAATTGGATCGTTCATACATTATCTCCCAGGAACTCTTCTGGAGAACAAATTTCCGGGCATGCCCACCCATGAGCTTCTACGATTTCCCTCACCTTCTTTCGAACAGAAGGGTTGTTTATATGTTTGAAGTTCCAGGTAACAATAACATCCATCCCGTTAGATGCGGCGACCGCTATATGAAGTGCACCCTCTGGACATTTCTTCGGGATTACTTCGCCCAGAAGAAATTTTCGTGCAAGCTCCTTTATTTCATCATCAATCTCAAGCACTTGAAATGCTTGTATTCTCTGTAACCGAAGCTTTGCTTGCGATTCATCTCCTTTTGATGCTTCTTGGATAACAATATCTGAAACAAACACGACGTAATCACCAAGATAACTCCAAAAATCCGATGTAGAAGCTTGGTGAGCTGCGACAACTATATTTCTCGATGGTCGAGCCACCAGATAGCTAACAACACTCGTTTCGATGTATATCTTTTACGTTATATTCTGGTATAGATGTCAAATCCGCTGTATCAGCTTTTGACCACTGCGGTGAAGTCCGACCACTGCTCAATGCGGAAGGCACGAATATCACGCACGGACTTCGGAAACCATGAACGGCTGCGCAAGGACTAGAGGGCGAGAAAGAGATTCGCCATGTCCTCTTCGTCGGTGATATAGGGGAAATAAAATGGGTGTCCTTTTCTTCAGAGACTGTGAAAGTATTCGTTTCCCCCGGAAGTGGCGGGGTGAGACCGCCATATTCCACGCTAAATCCTATACCACATGGGATAAGAAGGAAGATTTTGTGCTCAATTTAGGGAAATTGTGTCGTCCTGTCCCTTTGGATCTGAAAATCCAGGAATACTTTCACAGTCTCTCCAGCGTGGGAACGCTATCTTGTCCGCTCCAGCGGACGCAGCTCCTCGGTGCTGATCGGCGTTGGCGGTTAGCCTACCGAGGCGTTTAATCGACGCTGGAGCGTCGGGATCTGCTCCCACGCTGGAGCCTGGGG
>NZ_FLUY01000558.1 GCF_900092655.1 Candidatus Thiosymbion oneisti | reverse complement strand
ATGCCATTAAGTTAGCTGCTGACCGCTTGTCGTGGTCGGTCAGGATGCGGAAGAGAAAACGACGAAGCGCGCGAATCAGCGCGAACAAGATCCCTC
>NZ_FLUY01000798.1 GCF_900092655.1 Candidatus Thiosymbion oneisti | reverse complement strand
GTGGGAGCAGACCTGGTCCCGACGGAGGAGGGATCTGACGCTCCAGCGTCGATTAAGCGCCTGGTAGGCTAACCGCCAACGCCTA
>NZ_FLUY01001246.1 GCF_900092655.1 Candidatus Thiosymbion oneisti | reverse complement strand
CGGGCGTTGCCCCCCAGTCGCCTTGGGTATCCGTTTCAGTTGCACCGCTTGCGGGCGGGAGCGTTTCCGCTTGAGGGGGTCATGCAGGTCT
>NZ_FLUY01000561.1 GCF_900092655.1 Candidatus Thiosymbion oneisti | reverse complement strand
GAAGCTACGGATTCGATCCGCTGTTCTACTGGCAACCGGTCATCTTTTCCAAGCGCCACCGCTCACCCTACGAGCAGTATTGGGCTGAACGATTTCTCCTTATAGAGCAGATGCACGACATAGAACAGATGTACGACGCCATCTACCGACGGATACAACGCTCCCAAGCCCTGAACAGCCGTTCGCATTTTCACAACCTCAGCGCGCTGTTCGACGATGTGGAAGAACCCTATTATCGGGACTATTGTCACGTATCCGAGGCGGGCAACCGGCTGATCGCCGCGGCTATGGTGGACGCTGTGATCGAGCTGATCGAGCAACGCCAAGCAGCCGCCAAACAGAAGAGGGTGCGGTGATCGCTTACGGTATGGCAAGGAGCCTACTTCGATCCGTGCAGGCGGTCGGATCGGGCATCCGCACGGGCTGGCTGCTCCTGGGCATCACGCTGATTCTGATCATCGTCTGCGAGCTGGGGCTGCGCCTGGCACTGACGACCCGGGACCGGCTCATGGATCGTCAGCCGCCGACCGAGGGCGAGTACGAAAACAGGTTGGTACAGGCCGACGCCTATCGTGACGCCGCATGGGTCCACGAGTATTTCAAGGAACGCAACAAGGCCCGGCGATCCGTCTGGTCCCCATACGTCTATTGGCAGGGTGCCCCACACCGGAGCCGGTACATCAATACGAACCAAAACGGCCTGCGGGCAACCTGGAACCCGCCAACCCGGGACGGCGCCGACGACCCACCGCCGGTGCGCGTGTTCACCTTCGGCGGTTCGACCATGTGGGGCTGGGGCGCACGCGATGACTACACCATTGCCTCGCACCTGGGCAAACTGTTGCACGCGAAGGGATATCGCGCCGAAGTGACGAATCACGGCCAGTTCGGCTACGTCAGCACCCAGGAAGCGATCGCCCTGCTGCGCTGCATCCAGCGCGGTGACGTGCCGGACATCGTGCTCTTTTACGACGGTATCAACGATGTGTTTTCGGCTCACCAAAACGGCGCAGCAGGCATCCCGATGAACGAGGTGGTCCGGCGTGCGGAATTCAGGCTCAGCCTCAGCTGGCGGCCGAAACAACTTGCACGGATCTATGGACGAGGGTTCCTGATCAAAAATCTTTGGGGGTTCCACCGTTTGGTGACGGGGCTGCAGCACCGCATTCGGCCACAGGCATCACCCCATACCGGATCACAGGTCCCTGTGCTAAGCGACGAGGTGGTCCGGCAAGCGGTACGTGTGTACCAAACCAACCTCACCCTGGTCGAGTCCTTGGGTCGAGGCTACGGATTCGATCCGCTGTTCTACTGGCAACCCATCATCTTTTCCAAGCGGCACCGTTCACCTTGGGAGGAGATCCTGGCCGGGTTTGCCTTCTCGACCAAGCAGGCCTACGACACCATCTACCGGCGGGTGCGGCAGTCCGAATCCTTGAACAGCCACCCGCGTTTTCGCAACATCAGCGCACTCTTCGACGATTCCGGAGAACCCTATTACGTGGATCAGTTCCATCATCTCTCCGAGGCGGGCAACCGGCGGGTCGCCGCGGCCATAGCGGATGATGTAATCGAGCTGATCGAGCAACGCCGGGCAGCCGCCAAAGAGAAGAGGATGCTGTGATCGCCTGCCGGGCGACGGAGAACGTAAAAATGACCGAGCAATCCAAGCCATCCCCCAGGGGCCAGGCGGAGCGATTCGCCCAACAAGCCGCAGGTAAGCCGGCAGGCCTATTGCGCGAATCCATGGATTTTCTGCGGCATAACAAGAAGTGGTGGTTAATACCGATCGTTCTCCTGCTGCTGCTGGTCTCGGCGCTCGTGTTCCTGACCGGCAATCCGGTAACCGCCCCGATGATGTACACGATGTTCTGAGCCGGCGCCGCGTTACAATGCTGGGGCGATGTAGCGGGTGCAGGTCTTCAAGTCACTGTGGATCAGGCTTTGGGCCCGATTTCAAAAGAGGGTGAAGTATAAATGTATGGGTTTGACGCCTTGCTGTTGGATGTAGATGGGACCCTTGCCGATACGGAGCGGGACGGCCATCGCTGTGCGTTTAATGCGGCCTTCGCCGAGGTCGGTCTCGACTGGGACTGGTCCGCAGCGCTCTACGGGGAATTGCTCTCAGTCACGGGGGGTAAGGAGCGGATTCGCCACTATATCGACCATTGGCGGCCCTCATTTGAAGCCCCCGGCGATCTCGATGGCTTCATTGCGGACCTTCACCGGCGCAAGACCCGACACTACCTCGAGCTCCTGGGCCAAGGCCGGATCCCCCTGCGCGAGGGAGTGATGCGCCTGTTGCACCAGGCCCGGGATGCGGGCGTGCGCCTTGCCATCGCCACCACCACCACGCCGGAGAATGTCAGCACCCTACTGGCGTGCAGCGGTGACGGGGATATCGGCGACTGGTTTGAGGTCATCGCCGCCGGCGATGTGGTGCCGGCCAAGAAGCCGGCACCGGACATCTTTCGCCTGGCGCTGAATGAGCTGCGGCTTCCGGCTCGCGCCTGCGTCGCCATCGAGGACTCCGCCCACGGCGTTCGCTCCGCACTCGGGGCCGACCTGCAGGCCCTGCTGGTGACGGTCAACGCCTACACCCGGGATCAGGATTTCTCCGGCGCGGCCTTGGTGACGGACGGACTCGGTGAGCCTGACTCCCCGGTAAAGGTGCTGCAGGGCACCCTGGAAGGATCGGATCACATCGACCTTGCCGCACTGGATGCCATGCACCGGCGGGTCTATCAGCAATCCTGAATTATTTGGCGTAACGCAACATAACGCTAGTGCAGCATAGTAAAAATACGGAGACCATTTCTTGCATTAGAACCACGGATGGACACAGATAAACACGGATTGT
>NZ_FLUY01000562.1 GCF_900092655.1 Candidatus Thiosymbion oneisti | reverse complement strand
AATGACAACCGGAATTTTTTATGCAGCGCACAAACTTGACTCATTTGTAAAGATTCGGGTCCCTCAAGGGATCCTAGTGCAGCATAGTAAAAATACGGAGACCATTTCTTGCATTAGAACCACGGATGGACACAGATAAACACGGATTGT
>NZ_FLUY01001010.1 GCF_900092655.1 Candidatus Thiosymbion oneisti | reverse complement strand
CTGAAAGACGGCGGTCCCAGCGTCCCCGGAACCGCCGACACTTTGTCGGCCCCTGGGACCGCCGACATTCTGTCGGCTTCTGGGATCGGCGACATTTTCTCGTTCCTATGCGCTGCGTGGGAACCAGAGACCGGGAGAGGGGCTTTTACGACACCCTCCCCAGGGGGCGAGGGAGCCAACCGGGCAAGTTCTTAGACAGTCTCTAACGCAACCGACACCCCAAGTGAGGTCCGCCCGAACAGGCCGCGCGGGGGATCATGTGGGTGTCGATTGCGTTAAGACGCCGGCATGACCTAAGCAGACGATCAGCACGCCTTGGTGCGTCGAATGCAACACGTTAACTCTCTCATCGACCTCCCACTGACCACTAAAGAAGGTCGGCGGGGGAGGTCGGTCCTCCACGGGGTCGCGCCGCGGACCCGCTAGCTGACTATTCCTACGCCGACTTAGCCGGTATACCCCGCAATGCTATTAAGTTAAGCGTCACCGGCGCCGTTTGTGATTGATCGATCCCTGTTTTTCGTTCGCCCTCTCCCCAACCCCTCTCCCGGCGGGAGAGGGGCTTTTGCGACACCCTCGCCGGGAGAGGGGCTTTGAGGCTTAACTTAATGGCATTGGTACACCCCGAACCTCGTGATTTCCACTCCGAATCACGCGAATCGACACGAATCCGTTCGCGTTGATTCGCGTGATTCGTGGTTTTTTCGACCATGGATATCAGATTAATCCGATGTTATTTCATTGCCGAGGGGCAATACTTTAAATATTCGCTTGGATCATGAGCGTCGTAATCTATTTTTCCTTCGCAGGATTGCGTTCCGAGTAAAAACGCAATAGTTGTGTATAGGATTAGGTTTATAAGCTCGTAAGATTTATCGCACTCGATTCGGATCTTATCATGCCGAAGAAATCTTCTCGGATGCTGTTTTTTAGGGGGTAATCCTTATGGTTGTTTTCCGATTTCTTTTTCTATCTCTTTGTTAAAACTAGTTTTTTCATATTCAAACTGATAAATGACGGTTTTGTTAAAATTCTTTTTATCCTATTGACAATGCTTCTACAAGGGCTAAACTCTTTAATTATCTTGAATGGATGAACGGATGACCGTTTGGTCCATGAGGTCCATTATGGAATGACCATTATCGAATAGGATATGTGGTCCGGAGTGCGGTGTAGTGGAGACGACCGTGAGACGGGGGGTCCGTACTAGTTACGGTCGTAGTTAATGCACTGTGTCATTAACATTTCGGGAAGGAGGAACCAGTCGTGGCATTGAATAGCTGTTATCAGGATCTGACGGTGACGGGCTCCGTGGTGGGTATTGATCTCGACAAACCGTCATTTTCCGTCAAGGCCCGTTCGGGTGATGTGTTCGAGGCTATAGTAGGACCGACTACCTGGTACCAGATGCTCTCCAACCTGGACCAGCTGGAACGTGACCGGGTGCCTGAGCCGGAGGGTGAAAAGAGCGGAGACGGCGTTCGCGATGACCTAAAGCGATACATGCAGGTGAATCGCACTGTCACCGTGAACGGGGTGATTTACAAGGACGACGAGAGGCAGCGCTACGAGGCGCGGGCGGTGCACCTGTTCGGTTCCGAGCCGGACACCTATGTCTATGAGGAGACCCACTGGTGGCTGTCCCAGCTGAGCCTGATGTCGGACCGCTGGTTGGATCTGTTGTTCGAGCACCGGCGCAGCTATGCGATCGACGATTTCTCCCACTTCTACCGCACCAGTCTCAACATCACCGGTCAGCCGCTGAGCGAAGACCAGGAGTGTGCGACCCTCTCGAGGCTCATCTATGGCCTATCCTCGGCCTATCTCCTGACCGGCCAGAACCGTTACTACCTGGCCGCCAAGGCCGGTGTCGCCTACCAGCGCCAGGCCTTTCGCAGCCTCAGCCACGATGGCCGCCACTGTTTCTGGGCCTATGGGCGCCGGCGCGACGCTGCCGGGGAGCGCCTCATCATCCCGTCGCAGAACGGGGATGACCATGACACCATCCCGCTCTACGAGCAGATCTATGCCTTGGCGGGCCTGGCCCAATACTACCGGATCACCTTGGATTGGGAGGTGCTGGAGGACATTCAACGCACCGTCAATACCTTCCAGGACTTCTACTGGGACCCCGAGTCCGAGCGCAAGGATGCAGGTTTTGCCGGTACCGGTGGCTATTACTCCCACCTGGATTTCGCCACCATGCGCCCGGACAGCCCGGGGCTCGGGGACAACCGCTCGCAGAAGAACTGGAACTCGGTGGGCGACCATATCCCGGCCTACCTGATCAACTTGATCCTAGCCTTGGATCCCATACCGCGCGGGGCCGCCAAGCTCGAGTTGGGTAAATTCTTGGAGACCTGCCAGGGCATCCTGGACGAGACCTCGCGCATCATCGCCGAACACTTCGAGGACCCCGACTCGGACTTCGTGAACGAGCGCTTTACCGACCAGTGGGAGCCCATCCAGGACTGGCGCTGGCAGCAGAACCGGGCCGTGGTCGGCCACGACCTCAAGATCGCCTGGAACCTCACCCGTTGCGCCTTCTACTGTCAGAAACGGGCCCAGGATCGCGACTACTCCGCCGAGGAGCGGAGCCGGTTACGGAAGCAGGCCGATACCTTCCTGGCCTTTGCCCAACGGCTCGGCGACCGTATGGCCGAGGTGGGTCTGGACAAGGTGCGCGGCGGTGTTTTCGATCTCGTCGAGCGGCAGCCCACCAATGATATGCCGACCCAGTTCGCCTACGGTTGCACCAAGGATTTCTGGCAACAGGAGCAGGGTATCCTGGCCTATCTCATCCTGCACGGTGCGACCGTTAACGACCGTAAATATCTGGAGCTGGCGCGGGAGTGTATCGGCTTCTGGAACCTTTTTTTCCTCGACCGCGGTCGCCAGGGGGTCTATTTCCGGACCACGGCCAACGGCCTGCCCGTCATCGAGGGCGGCTATGCGCACAAGGGCGGGCACTCGATCTCCGGCTATCACGCCTTTGAGCTCAACTTCCTCGCCCACCTCTACACCCGGGCCTTCGTGACGACGGACAATGAGGCCGACAACAACTTCTGTGTCTACTTCAAGGTCACCAACAACAGTGACCAGGAATCCATCAATGTGTTGCCGGACTTCTTCCCGCCGGATCTGTTGGAGATCCGGAAGATCACCTTCAACGGCATCGACTATACCGATGATCGCAAGCCCGCCGCCCGCAACCACTATCAGATCCGCATCGACGATGTCCCCCGGGGCAGCGACGGTACGCTGGAGGTCGTGGTGGAGTTTCGTCGTCGCGATCGTTGAGTGGTGCAGGGTGTCGGGTCCGGGACTGGAAGAGGGACAGGAAGATGACACAGCCTTTAGCGGGAAAGAAGATCGCGGTAGTCGTTGAGAGTCAGTACATACCGGGCGAGATCCGGATCTACCAGGAACGGTTCGCCGCGCACGGGGCCGAGGTCGAGCTGGTCTCCCGCCTGTGGGGACAGTCCTCGCAACGCTTCTACAGCACGGTCGAGCCGGGGGTCGTGGACGCGCTCGAGTGGTTGGAGGTAACGACCGATTTCGATGACATCGACCTCGAGGACTATGCGGCGGTCATCGTGTCAGCCAACTACACCAGCGTGCGGCTACGCTGGAGCGAGCGCGAAGACCTCAATACCGGCAACGCCGCCGAGGTGGCGCGCAGTGTCCCGGCGGCCGACTTTCTGCGCCGCGCCATGGCGGATCCGCGCATCATCAAGGGCCTGGCCTGCCACGCCCTGTGGTTGTTGACCCCGTCACCGGATCTGCTGGCCGGACGCAAGGTGATCTGCAACAAGGTGGGGCTCGCCGACGTGATCAATGCCGGTGCCCTCTATACCCCCTGTCCGCCCGGCACCCCGGCCGAGCAGCAGGTGGTGGTAGACCGGGATCTGGTTACCAACAACTCGTGGCACGCCAGCGCGGCCCTGGTGGACGCGGTCAAGGACCGCATCCTCGATCCCCCGCCGGCCCCGCGCTATGAGCCGGTCCCGGCGGTGCCGGTAACCCCGGATCAGCGCCGGATCCTGATCCTGCTGTCGGAATGGGGCTACTGGGGCGAGGAGCTGGTGGGTCCCCTCGGAGAGTTCGACCGGGCCGGCTATCGGGTGGACTTCTGCACCCCTACGGGGAAAAGGCCCAACGCCATCCCCGTCAGCATGGACCCGGACTTCTTCGACCCGCCGCTCCAGCGGCCCGTGACCACGGCGCAGATGGCCGCCCTGGTACGGGAGATCGACGACCCCACCACCGAGCAGGGCCGGCGGCTGGATAGCCCCATCAGCCTGGCCGACTGGTTCCCCGAACGGCCCTATTTCGCCGCCCCCACCTTCGTGCGCGGACTCGAGGCCTACAATCGGCGGCTGGTGGAGGCCGAACGCGAGCTCGAATCCTTCGACGCCCTGCTCATCGTCGGCGGCTCCGGACCCATCGTGGACCTGGCCAACAACCAGCGGGTGCACGACCTGATCCTGGCCTTCCTGCGGGCCGACAAGCTGGTAGGGGCGGAGTGTTACGGGGTGACCTGCCTCGCCTTCGCCCGGGACATGAACCTGCGTGAGAGCATCATTTGGGGTAAGCATGTCACCGGCCACTGCCTGGAGTATGACTACCAGGACGGTACCGCTTTCGTGGCGTCCCGCGGCCGCTTCCTCGACTTCAACATGGGGCCGCCGCCCTATCCCCTGGAGTTCATCCTGCGCGACGCCACCGGGCCCGAGGGCGGCTATCACGGCAACTTCGGTCACCCGACCAGCGTCATCGTCGACTACCCCTTCATCACCGGGCGCTCCACCCCGGACAGCATCTTGACGGGGCAGAAGATGATCGAGGTCCTGGACGGCGTTCCGCCGCTACGGCGCTGGGGCTGGTAGCCGGCCGTCGGTAGCGGGCATTCAACACGAGGAACCTGGCATGGCGAATCCCACTGGTCACCGCAAGCTGTTGGAACAACTGCACGCGGACGGCATCCGGTATCTGTTCGGAAATCCGGGCAGCAGCGAAGAGGGGCTGTTGGACGAGATCACCCGCTTCCCGGAGATCCGATATATCCACGGCCTGCAGGAGGCGGCCATCGTTGGCGTGGCCGACGGCTACGCCCAGGCGACCCAGCGGCCCGCGGTGGTTCAGCTGCACAGTGGGGTGGGGCTCGGGAACGGCACCAGCGGTCTCTACCATGCCCTGCGCAAGCAGACGCCCATGCTGGTGCTGGCCGGTGAGGCCGGCGTCTCGGTGGATGCCATGGAGGCCCACATGGCCGTCGACCTAGTGGGGCTGGCGCGTCCGGTCACCAAATACGCGACCCGGGCCATCCATCCCGGCAGCCTGCTGCGCCTGGTGCGACGGTGCCTGAAGGTGGCGGCGACCCCGCCCTGGGGACCGGTGTTCCTCGCCATTCCCCAAGACGTCCTCGACCAACCCAACGCCGAGCCCGTGATACCGACCCTGGTGCCGGAGACCCGGGTGGTACCGGAGCCGGCGCTGATCGCCCGCTGCGCGGAGCTGGTACAGGGGGCCGCCAACCCGGTCATCCTCATGGGCGATGGGGTTTCCCACGCCCAGGCCCACGGCGAGCTGGCACAGCTGGCGGAGGTCCTGGGGGCGCGCGTGTACGGCCTCATGGCCTCGGAGATCAACATCCCCTGGACCCATCCCCTCTATTGTGGTCTGACCGGCCATATGTTCGGCGAAGGGAGTCAGGCGCGGGTGCAGGACGCGGACGTGGCGATCATCTGTGGGACCTATGTGTTCCCCGAGGTGTTTCCACTGCTGGAGAGCCCCTTCCGCTCCGACGCGCGCATCATCCATATCGACCTGGATGCCTACGCCATCGCCAAGAACCACCCGGTAACCCTGGGCCTGGTCAGTGACCCCAAGCTCACCCTGCGGGCCCTGGCGGACTCCCTCACCGACCACATGACCGCCGAGCAGAAGGTGGCCGCCGCGGCACGGGCCGCAACGATCGGGGCCGAGAACGCGCGCAGCCGGGCCGACACATTGGAGCAGGATCGTAGCCGGCGCGGGTTGGTGCCTCTGTATATGTCCGCCTTCGCCGAGGAGCTGGCGCAACAGTTGCCCAAGGACGCCATCCTCTTTGATGAGTCCCTCACCCATCTCCCCGAGCTCAACCGCTGGCTGCCGCCCGCAACGCCGGGCACCTTCTTCCAGACCCCCGGCGGCACCCTGGGAGTGGGGATCCCCGGCGCCGTGGGCGCCAAACTCGCGCATCCCGAACGCACCCTGGTCGGATTCACCGGCGACGGCGGCGCTATGTATACGCTACAGGCCCTGTGGACCGCGGCCCGCTATCGGGTTGGCGCCAAGTTCGTGGTGTGCAACAACCACAGCTACCGGCTCCTGAAGCAGAACCTGGTGGACTACTGGAGTGACCTGGGAATCGACTCGGCGGCCTTCCCGCCGGCCTTCGATATCGGCACGCCCGACCTGGATTTCGTCGCCTTGGCGGAAGGCCACGGGGTGCCGGGACAGCGGGTGGCACGACCCGAACAGATCGCGCCGGCGATCAAGGCGATGCTGACGCATGAGGGACCGTACCTCATCGAGCTGGTGCTCGAAGGCAATGTGCAACGCCCGGACGACCCGGTACGCGGTGCCTGCACCGGCGAGGTGCCCTGCTCCTGATGTCTAAAGCCCCTCTCCCGCCGGGGAGAGGATCTGAGTTGCTGGGTTTCGTACCTCAACCCAGCCTACGGACTGCGCACAAAGACCGGAAACAGGAACCACGGATGGACACGGATGGACACGAATGTATGCATTGGCCCAACAAGCCCCTCTCCCGCCGGGAGAGAGCTTGCCCCGAGCGCAGCGAGGGGGCTTGGGGAGAGGGGATCAATAGGTGAGTTGCCGGGTTTCGTACCTCAACCCAGCCTACGGACTGCTCGTAAAGGAGTATCGAGATGAACGATACGACGGCTGCAACCACTGCTGTAACCACCTGGGGGGCCCTCACGCATGAGGAAGTCGAGCGCTTCGCGCGGGACTGGTATCGCAAGCTGGATATCCATGCACCACCGGAAGAGCTGGTAGCCATGGTCACCACGGAGGGCTTGGCGTTCGATCTGCCGGAAGGTGTGCTGCATGGGGTTGCGGCCTTCCGGGACTGGTACGAGGGGGTCGTCCGCATCTTTTTCGATGAGGTCCACGTGCTCGACCGGGTCGATGTTTCGCAACAGGGGCCGCAGGCGCTCGTCAAGGTGCAGGTCAACTGGCAGGCGCGCCGTTGGCAGGCGCCGGCCCCGCGCAGTGAATGGATCGGGTTCGATGTCGATCAGGATTGGGTCATGGAGCGCTCGGCCGCGACGGGACAGCCGGTCATCCTGCGCTATGTCGTCAATGCGCTGCGTCCCATGCCCGGTTCGCCCCGCCTATAGGGCAATTTCAATACCATAGGAGAGGAAGTAGAGATGGCAAACACAACCAATCAGGAAGCCAACCTGGCCCTCGTGCGACGTATGTACGAGTGCTTCAACCGGGACGATCTGGACACGATACGGCGGGAGGTCTTCGCGTCCGATCTGGTGTGGAACCTGCCGGGCCGTCATCCCCTGGCGGGCACCAAGTACGGGGCGGAGGAGGTGCTCGCCTTCTTCGCCGAGCTCAGGCAGGCGAATATCAAGGTCACCCTGGACCCCCAAAGCGACCCTGCCACCGGCATCGACAGCTTCGGCGAGACCACCGTGGTGGAGGTCCATCGCGGTCGCGGCACGACCAGTGTGAGCGATGCGGGCGGCAACCAGGTTCAGGTCACCCTCAATGCCCTCAATTGCACCCACTACCAGATCAAGGACGGCCGCATCGCCGAAGTGCAGGTATACATCAGCGACCAATACGCGGTGGACAACTTCTTCAACGCGGTCTACCAACTGGCGCCGATCCCGGACCGGTTGGCCCGGGACTGAAGGCAAGATGAGGATAAGGATATGGCGCTGATTACCGCAGAACAGGTTAAGGCCGCCTACGATGCCCTGGCTACGGGCAAACGGGACCACATCGCCGAACACTGGGCCGAAGACATGCGTTGGCTGGTACCCGGACACAACCGCCTTTCCGGTTGGAAGGACGATCTGGACGCGTTCATCGACTTCATGGCCGAGGTGGGCCGGCTGTCCGGCAACAGCTTTCGCATGGACGCCATCGCCGTCATGTTCGCCGACGACTTCTCGGCCGATGTGACCCATAACCTGGGGAACCGGGCGGGGGAACCGGATCGGATCCTGGATATTGACGTCGTCCACTTTCTCAAGTGGCGGGACGGCAAGGTCATCGAAGGCCGCGGAGCCATCTTCGGTGATGGGACTACCCAGTACGACGCCTTCTGGGCCTGACCTGTCGGAAAACGCCTTGAAGGATTCAAGGTGCCCAAACGGGGCAGGGATGCCCCACCTAGCTGAATGACCTCTGGCTCCCACGCGCCTCTGGCTCCCACGCTCCAGCGTGGGAGCCAAATCCAGACGCTCCAGCGTCATAAAACCTTGTCCCGAGCGGAGCCAGGGATCTCGGCCGCTGGAGCGGCCACAACGGCATTCCCACGCTGGAGCGTGGGAACGAGCCAAAAAACACCTTGAAGGATTCAAGGTGCCCAAACGGGGCAGGGATGCCCCACCTAGCCGAATGACAGCGAATCGAAAGTGACGCCAAGGGAAAGGAGCATGGATACCCAAAATATCATCGAGAAATACTATGACTGCGTTAATCGCGGGGCCTGGGAGGAGTGGCTGACCCTGTTCAGCGACGATGTGGTCGGTGACGAACAGCTGGCCGGACACTTCGCCGGCATCGACGTCCTGCGGGGTGCCATCGATGCCATCGCCACCGGCTATTCCCGGTTCAACATGTACCCCCAGCGCCTGGTCGTCGAGGGAGACGCCGCCTGCGTGATCTGGCGGTGCGAGGCAGCCAACGCCGCCGGCACGCCCATCGCCTATGCCGATACGCCGGAACGGCAGGTCATCGGCGCCAATTACTTCCAGGTGCAGAACGGCAAGATCGTCTATATGCGGACGATCCATGACAGTGTGCCGTTCCGGCCCTTTACCGATCAGTAAATTCCGAGCAGCCGGAGCAAAGTCTATGGATACCTTCGATTACATCGTGGTCGGCGCCGGTTCGGCGGGCTGTGCGGTCGCTGCCCGTCTGAGCGAGGACATTGGGGTTCAGGTCGCCGTGGTGGAGGCCGGCAGTCGCAAGGTGCCGCCCCAAGTGCAGGAAGACATCGCCACGCCTTGGCGCTGGGGCTTCGTCCAGAACTCGCCAGTGGACTGGGCCTACCAGAGTGTGCCCCAGCCGCACCTCAACGGGCGTCGGATACCGGAGCCGCGCGGCAAGCTGCCCGGCGGCACCAGCAATCTCTATATCCTCATGCACATCCGCGGCCACCGCTCGGACTATGACAATTGGGCCTATAACGGCTGTCCGGGCTGGGCCTATGACGATGTCCTGCCCTATTTCCAGAAGCTGGAGGATCAGGAAGACGATACCAGCCCCATCGCGGGTAAAGACGGTCCCTTGCGCCTGCAGGCGGCGCGCCTGCACGAGCCGAACCCGACCTCGGAGGCGTTTCTTACGGCCTGCGACGAGCTCGGCTTCGGGCGCACCGAGGACTTCAATGGCCCGCAGCTGGAAGGCGCGGGTTGGCACCATCTCAACATCAAGGACGGCAAGCGCCACGATATGGCGAATGCCTACCTGTATCCGGCCCTGGAAAGCCGCCCCAACCTGACCCTCATCGACGATGCCCGGACCACGCGGCTTACCTTCCAGGGGCGCCGTTGCACCGGGCTCGAGTACCGCCAGGGCAATGAGACCAAGCAGCTGTCCGCACGCGCGGAGGTGGTGGTCTGCGCCGGTGCCATCGACTCGCCGAAACTCTTGTTGCTGTCCGGCATCGGTGACGGCGAGCAGTTGGCCCGGTTGGGTATTCCGCTCCTGCACCATCTGCCCGGCGTCGGGGAGAACTTCCACAATCATATCCTGGTTCCGGTCATCGCCACGGCGAGCCGGCGCATCCCCGACCCGGTCCAAGGCATGAGCGAGGCGGCCCTGTTCCATAAGTCCGATCCGGGTTGGCCCGGCCCCGATTTGCAGATGGCCTTCGTTCACGGCGACCCCCAACAAGCGGGCGAGCCGGACCGGGCGAGCGTCATGGTGATGTTGCCGGGGTTGGTGCGGCCGGTCTCGCGTGGTTGGCTGCGGCTCGCGAGCCCTGATCCGCTGGTGCCGCCGCTCATCGATCCGAACTATCTGGCGTGCGAATCCGACTTTAAGCGCCTCACCGATGCGGTAAGGCTATCCAGACGCCTGTACGGGACCCGGGCCTTGAGCGAGTGGGTACAGGCGGAGGTGCTGCCGGGGCCGGAATATTCCGACGAGCAGCTAGGAGACTATGTGCGCCGGTTCGCCGAGTCCTACCACCACCAGTGCGGTTCGTGCCGCATGGGCCTCGATGCGCTGGCGGTGGTGGACCCGCGGCTGAAGGTGCACGGCATCGAGGGTCTGCGCGTCGCGGACGCCAGCGTCATGCCGGCGGTGCCGTCCGGTAACTGCCACGCCGGCATCGTCATGATCGGCGAGAAGGCCGCGGATCTGGTCAAGGCCGACGGGCGGCAATAGCGGATGTAGGGTGGGCTGTGCCCACCGTGTACTGCTGGCTCCCACGCTCCGGCGTGGGAGCAAACTTGTCCCGACGGAGGAGGGATCTTGACGCTCCAGCGTCGACCAGCGACCGGGTAGGTCGGCATCAGCCAACCCCCTGTCAGCCCAGAGAGGCACAGTCCGCTGGAGCGGACAAGACGACATTCCCACGCTGGAGCGTGGGAACGAGCGCGAACCGACTAGAGGGAGACAAACATGGCCGATTTGAGGTTCCACCATATCTCGCTCACCTGCCAGGACCCGATCGCGACCGAGCATTTCTACACCGAGCACTTCGGCTTCACACGCGCGCGGGTCGTGCCCCTGGGTGAGGACAACCGGATCGTCTTTCTACGCGGCCCCGGCATCTACCTAGAGTTATTCCGCGCCACGCTGGAGAACCCCCTGAGGCCGCCGAGCAATGACGGCTACCCCTGGCCGGGGGTGCGTAACTTCTCGTTCGAGGTAGTGGACCTGGACGCCAAGCTGGCGGCTATGGGCGGGGATGCCGACGTGGCGTTCGGGCCCCTGAGCTTCGACGATTTCATTCCGGGCTGGCGCTCGGCGTGGCTGAGAGATCCCGACGGCAATCTGGTTCAGATCACCCAGGGCTACCGGGATCAGGAAGACCCGCCACCCTTGTGACCGGCGTGGGCCTGCAAGTTCCATTCGTTGAACCAGCAGGATCTTCATGGAAGATTTAGCCGCAAATGAACGCAACCGGATCAAGAGGTAATCGTTCAGCCCCCACCGCGTCATTCCGGCAGGGAGTGCCGGAATCCAGGTGCCAGGGATGGCAAACCAGTGGGGGTCTGAACCATTACGACGTAAGGGTGTTGTTTGGGCATAAGATTTCTCGCTGCGCTCGAAATGACAAGCAAGGGGTTGCGTTCGCATTGAACTGAAATCCGGAGGGGGCTGAACGGTTACGTCGATGATAGTGAACCGATTACGACCGATTTGCGTTCATTGGCGTTCATTTGCGGCAAAAAATAATTCCCTTGTTATCGCTGCTTCGGTACGGCTGTGCCGGACCGATTTCGACAGGATAACTTCATCAATTCGGAGGATGCATCCATGGCACTCATTCCAGTCCATTTCGAATATCGTACCGGCCTTAAGCCGCAACTCTTCACCAATGCGCGCTTAGGCGGCACCTGGGACAGCTCCGGCCGCCTTGCCGAGGATTGGCGCTTTACCCCCATGCAGGAATTCACGGCCAACGACGGTTGCCCGGCCTTCCGGGTCACCGTCGAGCTGGACGACAGCCAGATCGGGCAGATATTTCGGTGGGGGGTCTCGGTCGACACGGCCACTACCCCGGACCGTTGGGGTATCCCCACGGAGGTGAGCGCGACCGATGCGGACGCGCGCGAACAGGTATTCACCCTGCAGGGCATCGACCAGACCGAATGCTATTACCTCACCCACTGCCGTCGCCTCGGCGCCAACAAGCTCTTTATCGAGGATCGCACCAAGCCTGCAATCCGCTTCGCCGTCTGGGCCCCCCATGCGCGGGAGGTGGAGCTGGTCTTCGGCGATCGGGAAAGCGGCTATATCTACCCCGATGGCCGCGGCATCAACGAGCGGTTTCCCAGGGTTGCCCTGCACAAGGAAGACGAAACCGGTATCTGGTTCACCGACGGCGCGGTAGAGCCCGCATTGGCGGATTTCGCCGCGTTCGACCACCAGCCCTATATGTACCGCATTACCCGCGATGACGGCTCGGTGGCCTACCGCACGGACCTCTATTCCCGCTGCCAGATCGGCACTGGTCGGGTGAATCCCGCGGACGATGCCCCCTGGAGCGGCAACCGCTCCGAAGTGGACGGCACCAAGAGCTGCTCCGTGGTGGTGGACCCGGAGGGCGTGTGCCGGCCGTTTCGGCAACTGGACGCCCAGGGCCGGCCGGTATGGCCGGAGACGGACTGGGTAGAGGAAACCGACTTCTGGAAAGACGAGTTCGATCCCGAGAAGCCCCTACCGACCCGGTTGCAGGATCTGGTCATCTACGAGCTGCACGTGGACGGCTTGGGGTTCGGTCGGCGCGAGCGTGGGTTGCTAGAGGACGCCATCGACCTGCTGGACTATCTGGCGGAGCTCGGGGTCAACTGCGTGGAGCTGATGCCGACCTCGGAGTTCGAGGGCTGGTCCGGTTGGGGCTACGGCACCTCCCACTATCTGGCGGTGGAATACGCGGCGGGTGGACGCGACCAGTTCAAGCACTTCGTGCGCGCGTGCCACCGGCGCGGTATCGCCGTGCTGCTGGATGTGGTCTACAACCACTATACCCACGACGGTGAGCGCGCCCAGTGGGCCTATGATTCCACCGCTCCGGAGCGCAATATCTACTACTGGTACGAGGGTCGGCCCAACGACTATCCCAGCGCCGACGGCGGCTATATCGACAATATGTCGACGGGTTACGCACCGCGCTATTGGGAAGAAATGGTGCGCAAGCTGTTCATCTCCTCCGCCGCCCAGCTGGTGGCCGAGTTCCACCTGGACGGCTTCCGCGTCGACCAGACCACCTCCATTCACAGCTATGCCGTCGTGCATGCCGACGGACGGGCGGCGGACAATGCCCGCATCTTCGGGGCCAAGTTCCTACGCGAATGGACCCGCACCCTTAAGCTCATCAAGCCCAACCTCTTTCTCACCGCCGAGGACCACTCGGGTTGGCCCCTGGTCACCGCGTCCAACGAGAACGGCGGTCTGGGCTTCGATGCCGTGTGGTTCGCCGATTATTACCATCACCTGATCGGCGACGCCCAGAATGACGCTAGTCGCGCCCGACTCTTGAAATTCGCCGGCTACGGCGACGATCGCAGCCTCAACATGAGCTGGTTCGCCGGGGTCTTGGCGGCGTCGGCGCAGCAGCGGGTCGTCTACCACGAGTCCCACGACGAAGCGGGCAATTCCTACTATCAGGAAGGCGGTCAGGACGTGCATTCGGCCCGCACCCTGGTGGTCGCCGTCAACGGCGCTCAGTTGACGGGCGAGACGCGGCGCTATGCCGAGGCCCGCACCTGTTTCGCCGCCGGGGTCACACTGCTCGGCCCCGGCGTGCCCATGTTCCTCATGGGAGAGGAGGTCGGCGCCTCCGAGCCCTACCGCTACGACGACTTTCTGGCGCACCGGGAAGATTTCCCGGTGCTGCGGCGGGGGGTCGGCAGCCGGCTGTTTCGCTTCTACCAAGACGCCATCAGGCTGAGACTTAGGTCACCGGCCCTGCGGTCGGCCAATATCGAGGTCGTCTATGTGCACGATGCCGACCGCCTGCTGGTGTTTCGCCGTTGGGATGGTCCCGAGGATTTCTTAGTCGTCGCCAGTCTCAGCAATCGGGATTTCCCCGCTGGCTACGAGATACGCAACGGCAGCATCGCCGACGGCACCTGGCGGGAGCTATTGAACAGCGACGCCTCGGTATACGGGGGCAGTGGCCTGGGCAACGCGGGTGGAATCCATTCCTTAGGTGGGGTGTTCACACCACGCTTGGCGGCCAACAGCGTACTGGTCTTCCAGCGGCAATAGCGGCGGTTATTCGAGGGGACGGCAGGCCTGCGGGAACGCCCGGGGCCTGCCCTGTCCCTGGGCCTATCGAGTGAAACGGAGGGTGTCATGCGCATCGCAGGTGAACCGGTTGAAAACGAAGTCCGATCTCGAGAAGGCACCGTATATATAACCGCAAGACACGTCTACAAAATATTCGGAAGCGGGACCAATCCTTACAACGTATTGGGCATATACAAAATCGCCGAGGCCAAAGGAGTGCCGGTTCCGAATACGGCGAAATTTACCGCGCGACTACAGGACGGCACTCATACGAGAACCATTGGTGGACTGCGTTCTACGCGCGCGTCCGGCCGTTTTTTTCAGCTGAGCAAACCGGGGGGAGAAAAAATACTGATCAATGAGATTGAAAAGGTTACGAATCGCGAGTTGATGGAGACTGTTATCGCGGGCCTGAGAAATGCAAGCGAGCACGGTGTTATGGATCCCCAGGGCTTTATCGATGTGAATAGAAACCCTCCGCTTACCTTCATCGATCTCCATAGCCGGGGGCTGCCGAATCCGGTTGCTTTTGAAAAAGTTTTGGAGGCGGCGGAAGTGAGATTGAATGAGCTGGCGAGCACCCCGAGCAGATCGAGGATGCCTGGCCGGTAGGACGGTGGGCGCGCCCAACAACTGACCAGGTACGGTGGAGAGGCATCGTGGACGTAGGGTGGGCTGTGCCCACCGGGGAGATCCGATATTGGTGGGCACAGCCTGGTGGGCACAACTAGTACAGATGCGCACGAAAACCGGAAACGAGAACCACGGATGAACACGAATGGACACGAATTCCATCGGGAATTCTTTTCCGCAAATGAACGCGAATTAACGCAAAAACGAATACAACGTGCAATCGACCACAGGAAACATGCACATGAAAATCGCAGTCATCGGAACCGGAATCGTCGGCAAGACACTTGCCGGCAAGCTCGCTACCCTGGGCCACCAGGTCACGCTGGGCACGCGTGATCCCAAGGCCACCCTGAAACGCACCGAGCCCGATCTGTTCGGGAAACCGCCGGTCGCGGTCTGGCGCAAGGACTATCCCGCGGTCGGTCTCGAGACCTTCGCCCAGGCGACAGGCGGCGCCGAGCTCGTCATCAATGCCACCCTGGGCATCGCCTGTCTGGAGGCCCTGGAGGCCACCGGGGCGGCGAATCTGGACGGCAAGCTCCTGATCGATGTCTCCAACCCCCTCGACTTCTCGCAGGGTATGCCCCCCTCACTGGCGATTTGCAATAAGGACTCCCTCGGTGAGCAGATCCAGCGCAAATTCCCGCTTGCCAAGGTCGTCAAGACCCTGAACACCGTGAACGCGGCCTTGATGATCGAGCCGGGTCAGCTGCAGGGCGGCCAACACACCATGTTCGTAGCCGGCAACGACACCGAGGCCAGGACCGAGGTGAGTGGCTATCTCAAGGAATGGTTCGGCTGGCAGGATGTGCTTGATCTGGGGGACATCACCAATGCCCGCGGCATGGAGATGTTGCTGCCCTTGTGGATCCGGATCTACGGCGCTACGGGAAACCCGATGTTCGCGTACCGCATTGTGCGCTGAGGAAAGTGTCGCAAGCGAGAGGAAGAGGCTGCTTAACAAAAGGCTCCGGACTGCCTCAACTCTCATCACTTTTCACTAAGACAAGGAAGGAGCATGACCATGGCAAACAACGACACCATGATGCAGTACTTTCATTGGAATCTTCCCGCCGACGGGACCCTGTGGAACCAAATCGAGAGGGAGGCCGGCAATCTGGCGGCGGCCGGTATCACGGCACTCTGGTTGCCTCCGCCCAACAAGGGTACAAGTGGATCGGATGTCGGCTACGGCGCCTATGATCTGTGGGATTTGGGCGAATTCGACCAGAAGGGCTCGGTGCGTACCAAGTATGGGACGCGGGCCGAGCTGGAGGCCGGGGTGCGGGGGGCCCATGCCGCAGGGCTCCGGGTCTATATCGACGTGGTTTTCAACCATAAGGGAGGTGCGGACGCCACCGAGCGGGTGCGCGGGACCCCGGTCAATCCCGACAACCGCAACCAGACAGTGGGGGAGGAACGGGAGATCGAGACCTGGACCGTCTTCGACTTCCCCGGTCGCGGTGATCGGTATTCCAGCCTCAAGTGGCGCTGGTGGCATTTCGATGCCGTGGACTATGACCAGCTCACGCGCTCCATCGGTACCATCTATCGGCTGCGTGAGAAAGGCTTCGATACCCCCGTAGGCGGGGAGTTCGGCAACTACGACTACCTGCTGTTTGCCGACATCGACATGGATTCCGAGGAGGCGCGCGCGGATCTGCACGCCTGGGGCGAATGGATCGTGCGTACCCTGGATGTGGACGGCTTCCGCTTCGACGCGGTCAAGCATGTCCGGTCCTTCTTCTTCAATGAATGGCTCGATGCCTTGCGCAGACGTTTCCCCGCCAAGGCGTTCTTCTCCGTAGGTGAGCACTTCACCGGGGATCCGGCGACCCTCGGTCGCTTCCTGGAGCAGACCGGCCAGCGCATGTCCCTGTTCGATTTTCCGCTGTTCTTCAATCTGCGCGCGGTCTCCCACGGCAACGGCAGTTTCGATATGCGCAACCTGGTGCACAACACCCTGGTGGCGCAGAGCCCTGAGCGGGCGGTCACCTTCGTCAGCAACCACGACGTCTTCCGTCATCCCGACCGAGACGATGTTGCCGACTGGTTCAAGCCGTTGGCCTATGCCTTCATCCTGTTGCGGGACCAGGGCTACCCCTGTGTGTTCTACGGTGACTACTACGGAACACCGGAGCGGACCTCGCACCGGGTGGTCCTGGATGCCCTGTTGGCGGCCCGTCGTGACCACGCCTACGGCCCGCAACAGGACTATTTCGATCACGAGAATGTGGTCGGCTGGACCCGCCTCGGTGACGACGGGCACCCCAAGGCCATGGCCGTGGTCATGAGCGATGGCCCCGGCGGCGACAAGACCCTGTTTGTCGATCGGCGCAATGCCGCGTTTCGAGATATCACCGGCCATATCACCGACACCATCACCAGCGATGGGAACGGCAGTGGGGTATTCCGCTGCAATGGGGGGTCGGTGTCGGTGTGGGTTGAGGTATGAGCCTGATCGCCGGGCTCGGATAGGTAAGGTAAAGAACTAACTAGGATGGACAACGAGAAGGATATCGAAAACAAGGGGAGTTGACTGAGATGAGTAACGAAAAGGGTCTTGAGGACAACAAGGAACTGGTGCGCCGCTGCGTCCAGGAGGTATGGAACGGTGGTCGGGAGGAGGTGATCGGCGAGCTGATCCACCCGAACTTCCGCCGTCATCATCCGCGCAATTCCGACTTCGACACTTACGGGCAGGACGGTTGCACGGCCTGGGTGAACCGGGTCCGTTCCGCGCTTCCGGATCTCCACCTGGCCGTCGCGCACCTGTTTGCCGAAGGCGACCGGGTCGTGCTGCACCTGCTCGGAACCGGCACCCAGCAGGGTCCGCTCTATGGCGTGTCGGCTTCCGGAACGGCGCTCCGGTTTACGGTTACCGGCGTGGTGCGCATCGCCGAGGGCAAGATCGCCGAAGGTTGGGCCATTCCCGATGAGCTCGGCATCCGGCAACAGCTCGGCCTGGTAGCACCCCTCGGTTAAATCCAACTACTCGGCATGGAGGTGACAACTCATGAGTAGCGAAGACAACAAGCAAGTGGTACGGCGCTTTTACGATGAGGTGATGGGCGCAGGTCGGGTGGAAGTACTGGACGAGGTGATGGTGGAAGACTTCATCGATCACGGTGAGGCCTTGTTCGGTAGCCCCCGGGGCCGGGAGACCCTGCGCCAGAGCATTGGGGCTGTCCACGGCATCCTACCGGGTCTGTACGTGAGCCTGCACGAGATCATAGCCGAAGGAGATCTGGTCGGGGTACGGGGGACGATGCGTTGCCGACACGGAGGGAATTTCCTCGGTGTAGCGGGAACCGGCCACGAGCTGAGCTGGGAAGGCATCGCCATCTTTCGCCTCGCCGCAGGCCGGATCGCCGAGCGCTGGTTCAATTCCGACAGCATCAGCATCTTCCGGCAGCTTGGTCTCGCGCCGTCCGGGGCGGCAGCCGTCAGCGAGCTCGGGTAAGGAGGCAAGACCATGACATCCATGCTACCGACTCTCAACGAAGGATTCACCACGGCGAGCCTCGAGGGTGCCTACGCCGTGACTAGCGTAAGCACCGGCGGACACGGTGAGAGTGCCGCCATCGGGGTGTTCCGCTTCTCCGGTACGGGCCGATTTACCGGCAATATCACGGTAAACGGCGTCGGGCAATTATTCGGTGAACGCCAAGTGATGCAGGCCTCACTGGAAGGTACTTACGTGGTGGACGAAAACGGCTCGGGCTACGGCTCCTCCCGTGCGACCGTGAGTTTCACGCAAGGTTTCACCCGCGAGGTCACGACCACCATCCTCATCACCAAAGCCGAGCTCGTGGGCGAAACCCTGGTTGCCCAAGAGCTTTCACTGATGGAGGACGGCTTCGAGCCGGTGACAGGCGCCTTGAACATGGTGCAGGCAGTCCGCTATCCCGACGGCGGCGAGTTCTCGCTGGCGAGCTTCCAGGGGACCTACGGCGGACCTGGCATCGGCCGTGGTAGCCGGACGCCGGCCGCCGCCATCGGGATCGGCGCGGTCAACTTCGATGGCCAGGGCCGTTTCACGGCGGTCGACATCCAGAACCTGCCGGGCTCCGGCTTTCGCGAACGCCGCAATGCCACCTTCGACACCTCCGACGGTCGCTATACGGTCAATCCGGACGGAACCGGCATGATCATCGCCCCCGGCGGTCAAGCCCATCTGGTCATCAGCCGGGCCCGCGCCGACGGCGATCTCAAGGTCGCGCTGGAGTATTTCTTCATTACCAACGACCTGCATCCGCTGACCGGAGATCTGGTCATCACCAGGGTCTCCAAGCGACTGCCCGGTAAGCCGGCAAGATAGCCCTAGGATGCCCCTTATGGAGATAGGCATGCAGGGAGATTGATTAACCGCTTGAGACGCACAGGGCGCAGGGCGTTTGCGACTAGGCCGCGGTTGGATTGTGGATAGGGGGTCGGCTGGGTTGAGGGACGAAACCCAGCATGGTCGCTGCGCCCGAGCGCGGCAATCTGTTTGCTTATCGCGTTCTCTGCGTCCTCAGCGTCTCTGCGGTTATACGCTCAGGTGTGCCGGCCGCAAGAATGGAGGAACCGAGGTGACTGATTATGTTTTCACAGCTGCGAGCCTGACCGGGACCTATGCGGTCGCAATGGAGGGAGAGGGCGGCTACGCGCCCTATGCGGCCTTTGGCCTGATCAGCTTCGATGGGACAGGCACTGTCAGTGGTTATTTCACGGAGAGTCGAGTGGGCTCGACCTTCGGCGAGCGGGAGCTTGTGAGACAACCCTACCGGGGACGCTACCGGGTAAACGCCAATGGATTGGGCACCCTTCACCCCGAGGATTCGGATGAGGTCGACTGCTACCTCGCGGTGCGGGAGGTCACCGACCACCCTTCCGGCCCCGGCGTCCGGGAGATCGCCCTCATCTTTCGGACCTTGGATCCGGCCAGCGGTAGCCTGCGGACCGGCGTCGGATGGCTGCGGCCCGCGGAGGCCCGGTACGGCAATGCCAGCCTGGACGGTCGTTACACCGGTTTTGCCGTCGGTCGCGGCGGCCAAACGCCGATGGCCGGTTTCGGTGTGCTGCGCTACGACGGCTCAGGGGAGTTCTCGGAGGAGAATGTGTCCAACGCACAAGGAGAGACGGTCGCTCTGCGGCAGTTCGTTCCGGGTACCGACGCCGGACGCTATACCATCGCTGATAACGGCACCGGGACCCTAGCCGGGGGTGGTGTGTTGCTGCTGATTACCCGCGTCAGCCTCAGCGCAGGCCAGGCCCGGGCCGAGGAGTACCGTTTCATGGTGCGCGCTCCGGTCCCGATCAACGGCGCGCACTTTACCGGCGTCGTGCGGCGGATTTCGGACTGAGACCAGGCCGGCTGGATCGGGATCGGTGCGCATTCCTGCATTGCATCGGCGAGTGAGCTCGAACGTGCCCTGGCCTGATCTACAGGGCCGGACCGTATCGGGTGTCGCCGTTTGCGATACCCGCCAATAGGCGGAAAGTTCGGATGAGGATGAACACGGAAAAAGCCGTAAGGTGAATATTTTGGAGGTTTGCTATGGTGAAGTCGGGAGCATTCAGTAATGCCAGTATCCGAGGCCTGTACGCGCTGACCAGCCTTGCCGAAGGAGGTCGGGTGCCGGGCGCCTCGATCGGCATGCTTCGGTTCGAAGGCCAAGGAAACATTTCGGGGCAGATCATTACCAATATGCCTGGGCGGACCTATCAGGAACGGCAGGTTCAGGAAGGTTCGGTGGAGGGAACCCTTACCGTCGATGAGTCCGGCTTGGGCTTTGGCCGGGCAGAAATCGTGTACCGTTATGGCGACGGCATAGTGTTGACCACCGCCGCCCGGTTCATGATTAATCAGGCCGAGACCTCGAGCACCGAGGCCATGGCGCAAAGCCTGACAGTAATGCAAGAAGGCCTTGATCCCGCGACAGGGGGCCTTGTCACGACGTTCCTGACGCGCTTGCCTGATGAGGGTGTGTTCGGGCTCGAGAGTCTGCGCGGCACTTACTCGGGCGTCGGGTTCGCCTACGGTGGCCTATCCCCTGTCTCAGGTACTGGGTATATCACTTTCGATGGTCAGGGCGGAACCAACGCATCCAATGTCCAGAACTTCCCTGGGGCGAACTTCGGTGAGCGGGTTTTCGTCACGTTCGACACTCCGGCGGGGCAGTATACGGTCGGTGAAGACGGCATCGGCACCATTACCTCGGCACAGGAGTATGAAGTCGGAGCAGTCGCCGATCTGGTGGTCACTCGCGCGAAGGTGATTGGCGGCGTCAAAGTCGCCCAGGAGTATTTCTGGTTCCTGAGGGACCTATTACCCACGGGCGGTCTGGCAACCAGCCGCATCAGCAAACAATTCCCTGATTAAGCTCGCCGCGCCCGGAGGGAGCCCCCCAAATGTGCCGAGGCGGCGTTACAGCGCTTGGCAATAAGGAGAACGTCGCCAACGCACAAGGAGAGACGGTCGCTCTGCGGCAGTTCGTTCCGGGTACCGACGCCGGACGCTATACCGTCGCTGATGACGACACCGGGACCCTAGTAGGTAGGTTGGGCAAAGCCGCCAGGGACGGCGGCGTGCCCAACAAACATAGGTATTGGGTACAGGCCATAGAAGGAGAAATCAATGAGCAAACAGATTCTATTCGTATTGTCCGAGTGGGGCTATTGGGGCGAGGAACTGATGGGGCCTCTGGAGACCTGTGATGCCGAAGGTTACGGGGTCAGCTTCGTCACCCCCACCGGCCAGCGGCCCCTGGCGCACCCGGTGAGCATGAGCCCCGGCTTCATCGACCCACCCCTCGGGCGCTCGGTGGTGTCGAAAGAGATGGCGGAGAAGACCCGTGCCATCGAGGCCTCCGACCGGCTTCACAACCCGCTGAACCTGGCGGAGTGGCTCCCGGTCCGGCCCTATCCCAGCTCGGCCACCTACCTGCGGGACATGGAGGCCTACTATGCCCGCCGCGAGGAGATTCGCGAGCAGGATCTGGCCCGGTATGACGCCCTGGTGATCGTCGGCGGCAGCGGCGCGCTGGTGGATCTGGCCAACAATCAGCGCCTGCATGACCTCATCATCGGCTTCGTGCAACTGGACAAGCTGGTGGTCTGCGAGTGTTACGGTGTCTCCTGCCTGCCCTTCGCCCGCGAGATCGACGATCGGGAATGCCTGATCCGGGGCAAACAGGTCACCGGCCATGTCATCGAGTACGACTATCTGGACGGTACCGCCTTCGCCGGACCCCATGACGCGGACGGCACCAACCGGGGCTTCGGCGACGGCTTCATCAACTTCGGCCCGCCCTTCTATCCGTTGGAATACATCCTGCGCGACGCGGTCGGCCCGGAGGGCGGCTTTCACGGCAATGTCGGGCGCCGTACCTCGGTCATCCTGGACTGGCCCTTCCTCACCAGCCGTTCGACCGCCTCTTCCGTAGCGTGTGGGCGCATCCTGGTCGAGGCCCTGGAACGGGGCCTGCGGCGACACGGGTGGTGAAGGGGATAATGCCGTTGCAGGCACCGCGTGGTTGTCTGTCGGTAGGTGTTGCCGGAATCCCAAGTGCCATGGATAGGTACCATGGATGGCAAAACGATGGAGGTGTTGAACAATTACGGCAGAAAATTCGGATGCTGGGCAGAGACGGACTAGACTAGTGACTCGGGTGCCGACCTGAAGGGTCCGCCAATCACGCCAAGAAAGAAGATCGGATAAATGTCATGACCCAGCCCATGCTTACCGAAACCACCGTTCGCGACTTGATCCGTCAGGAACTGCCCGTTCTGTTACAGGAAGACCGGAAAATCTGCGACTCGATCACCGAGCTTGGCCGAGAACGGTTCGCCGATCGTGACCGCACCGACGGACGTATCGAACAGATGTTGGACGAACTGCGCCGCGATCGGGAACGGAGCGACCGCAAGTGGGAAGAGAATGACCGCAAGTGGAAAGAGCAACAGGCGGAAGACAAGCGAAGATGGGAAGAGAATACCCGTAGGTGGGAAGAGCAACGGGCGGAAGACAAGCGAAGAGAGGAAGAAAATACCCGCAAGTGGGAAGAGAATGCCCGCAGGTGGAAAGAGCAACGAGCGGAAGACAAGCGAAGATGGGAGGAGAATACCCGCAAGTGGGAAGCGCACGTCCAGGAAAACAAGCGGGAATCCGAACGGCTGCATGAAGAAATCATGGCCGTTGTTGCCAAGGTCGACCGCAGCATCGGTGCCCTTGGAGCACGCTGGGGGCTCAATACCGAACGCTCCTTTCGTGATGCCTTGGCGGCGATCCTGGAAAAGAGTTTCGGGGTAGCGGTCATCAACGTCAACGAATTCGACGACGAAGGGACGGTGTTCGGGCGGCCCGAGCAGGTGGAGCTGGATGTGGTCATCCATAACGGCATCCTGATCCTCATCGAGATCAAATCATCCGTCAGTAAGGCCGATATGCATATCTTCGAGCGCAAGGCGCGCTTCTACGAGCGTCGCCACGAGCGCCAAGCGCAACGGCTCATCGTGATCTCACCCATGATCGACCCACGGGCCAAAGAGGTCGGTAAAGGCTTGGGGATCGAACTCTATGCCGATTCCATGGAGGTACCGGTCCGATGAGGACCCCCCACTACCTCGCGACTAACAGGATCTTCACGGAAGCGTTAGCCGTGAATAACGCAAATGAACACAATGGGGTAGTGGTTAAGGTTCAAATGGAAACAGTGCCACTCGCAGTGGGTTGGGCACGCCATACGTTACGCTCCCTCTCCCACCGAGGGTATCGTAAAAGGTGACGCCCGACGCGGTCATTCTCGTTCCCACGCGCTGCGTGGGAACCTGGAAGCTCCGCGCCGCGGAGCGCATCAGGCCGGTGTATACACGGGAATCAAACCTGCCGGCTGTGCGGCGTTATCCGGTGTGGCCCGGAAGGCGTCTGCTCTGAGCGTTGCCGACAGCTGGTCATGGGGTCCGTAAGCCGTCTGAAAGACGGCGGTCCCAGCCGGACTCGCGTCCCCGGAAGCGCCGACATCTTGTCGGCCCCTGGGACCGCCGACATCTTGTCGGCCCTTGGGACCGCCGACATTCTGTCGGCTCCCGGGACCACCGATATTTCGTTGGCCCTTCCGGCTATCGGGTAAAACCTGAATGCCGAGTTGCCGGTCCAAATGGTCATCAGTCA
>NZ_FLUY01000563.1 GCF_900092655.1 Candidatus Thiosymbion oneisti | reverse complement strand
TGCCGGAATCCAGGGCCAGGGATGGCAAAACGGTGGAGTTCAAAGCATTAGGTCGCATTTAAATTTAACCACTACCCCCAACCTATACTTAACGCGCGGTCCGCGCGTGCAGGCAGTACGGGAAGTAATATAGGTGTAGGTTGCGTTGAGATGCCGGCATTGGCCTGGTCGTAGATCAACGAGCCGTTGGGCGTCGAACGCGACACGTCAAACTTGTCCCGACGCAGGAGGGATCTTTTCCCTCCAAACAACGCCACATCATTCAGGGTTACTCTAAGCAGTTGAGAGTCATACTTAAGTACCTACCCCGAGCCAGGCAGGTATTCCACACGGAAGGTCTCCCGGTCCTGGTCGCCAAGCTGTTGCGGCGCCTGAAGACGACCCCGCTCTCGGTCAAGCGGAAACCCGAGCTCTTGATGCTCCATCCGCCTTTCGAGCCCTTCGGGTTCCCTGTGGTGTCGGTAGTGGATGTGTCCATCATCATCCCCGTCTTCAATCAGTATCGCTTCACCTTTCACTGCCTTGCCGCACTCAGGCGTCAACGAAGTACCTTCGGCTTCGAGGTCCTGGTCGTCGATGAGGGTTCGACGGACGAGACGCGAGCGCAGCTGTCCCGCTTCGGGAATCTCCGTCTGGTCGTAAATTCGCGGAACCTGGGTTTTGTCCGTTCCTGCAACGCCGGAGCCCATCAGGCACGGGGCAGATACATCGTCTTTCTCAACAACGACACCCAGGTGCAACCGGGCTGGCTGGATGCCCTGATCGAGACCTTCCGCAGGCACTCGAAGGTCGGTGTCGTGGGCAGTCGGCTGCTGTTCCCGAATGGGCGCCAACAAGAGGCCGGGGCCATTGTTTTCCGGGATGGTTCTTTCTGGAACTACGGCCATCTGGATGACCCCTACAAGCCCCAGTACAGCTATGTACGCGAGCCGGACTATGTCTCCGGTGCCTCACTGGCGATCCGCCGCGATCTGTTCGAGCAGCTCGGGGGCTTCGACGAACACTTCGCACCGGCCTATTACGGGGATGTGGACCTGGCCTTTCGCGTCCGCGCGGCCGGCTATCGCGTCCTCTACGCGCCCCTATCGAGGGTGGTGCACTTCGAGGGGGTAAGCGCCGGGACGAACGAGACCGCGGCCATGGGTATGAAGCGGTTTCAAGCCATCAACCGGGAAAGGTTCGTGGCCCGTTGGCGCGGTGAGCTCGCGGCGCACGGCGCGCGTGGGGACCAACTGGAACGACAGAAGGAGCGTCGAATCCGGCGCCGGGTCTTTGTCAGCGACACCTACATGTTGACCCCGGACAAGGAATCCGGCTCCCTGCGGATGCAAAACCTGTTCGTGGTACTCCAAGAACTCGGATTCAAGATAACCTTCGCGGCCTCCAATCTGGAAGCGCCCCAACCTTATGTCTCCGATTTGCAGCAGCGTGGCGTGGAGGTGCTGTATCGACCTTATGTCTCCTCGATCGACAGGCACTTCCAAGCACACGGGGCGGACTATGACCTGGTGATCTTGAGCCGAGCCGACACCGCGGCGCAGCTGATGGCCAGCGTTCGCCGCCACTGCCGCCGTGCCCGCATCGTCTTCGACACCGTCGATCTCCACTTCCTGCGCGAGCGGCGGTTGGCTGAGCTGACCGAGGACAAGGCCATTCGTGCCGCGGCCGAGCGGCGCCGGCACGAGGAATTGGGGCTGATCGCACAGGCGGACACCACGCTGGTGGTAAACCATGTGGAACGCGCTCTGTTGGCGCGGGAGGCACCCACAGCGGACGTTCGGGTCCTGTCCAATGTCCACCGTATCCACGGTAGCCGCAACGCCTTTGCACGCAGACAGGATATCCTCTTCATCGGTGCCTTCGCCCATCCTCCGAACCGAGATGCCGTCCTGTGGTTCTGTCGTGAAATCTTCCCGCTGGTCTCGGCGGAGAGGCCTAAGGTGCAGCTGGTGGTGATCGGGGCTGATCCACCGCCGGAGGTCAGGGATCTGGCGGCAGCGAACGTGCGTATCTTGGGCTATGTGCCCGATGTGGCCTCGTTCTTCGACGGTTGTCGCCTGTCCGTAGCCCCATTGCGCTATGGGGCCGGGGTCAAGGGCAAGATCAATCAGAGCCTGGCCTTCGGCCTGCCGGTAGTGGCCACCCGACAGGCGGTCGAGGGCATGTTCCTCGAAGATGGGGAATCGGTACTGATTGCCGATGAACCGACGGAATTCGCCGCCGCGGTGCTGCATCTCTACGCCGACCCTTCCCTGTGGGAAAGGCTTTCACGCAACGGACTGGCGGTGATGGAAGCGCATTTCAGCTTCGCTGCGGCCCGCCGAGCACTGACGGACCTCGTTGAGCCTGGGGAGAATAAGCCTGAGCCGGCCGGATAGGTGGGACCTTACTTCTCACATATGGCAAGGTTTTGCTGTTCCGTTCTACCTTTTGTTCGCCACCCACCGGCTCCAACTCTCGGCGGCTTGCCGAACGACCACATATTCCGTAGCCTTATTGTCTACATATCCAACCAGCCGAGGTAACTTCTCCGCCCATGGATACCAGCATCGACAGCGCCCGCTTCAACATGGTCCAGCAACAGATCCGACCCTGGAACGTCGCGGACGACAGGGTGCTGTCGATTATGGCGGATATCCCACGGGAGCAATTCGTTCCGGCGGCCTATCGCAACCTGGCCTATGCGGATATAGAGATCCCCATCGGGGAAGGGCAGACCATGCTGGCACCCAAGGTGGTGGCCCACATGCTACAGGCCCTAGACATCCGAACGGACGACAAGATCCTGGAGATCGGCACCGGGACCGGTTATGTAACGGCTTGCCTGTCCCATCTCGGCGGCCATGTCGTAGGCATGGAGATCCATGCAAGCCTGGCGGAACAGGCGCGGACGGCACTGCAGGCGCTCCAGCCGCAGCGGCTGGAAGTACGCGTCGGAGACGGGCTCGAGGAGCCGGTGAATGGACACCCCTTCGATGTGATTGCCGTGACCGGCTCCCTACCGGACACTGCGGCGCTGGGGACACTGGAAAGACAGCTGGCCCCCGGTGGGCGTCTGTTCACCGTCGTCGGCGAAGAACCGGTCATGGAGGCCCTGCTTGTGACCCGCGTCACTGACCGGGATTTCCGCCGTCAGTCACTGTTCGAGACCAGTGTGCCGGCGCTGGAGAAGGCCCCGGAGCCGGAGCGTTTCGTCTTTTGATTCCTATGTGGGTTGTCGCGTAGCGGGCGGCTCGGGCCAGCCGAGCCAGTGTTTTTCCCGGCGCATCCCACACCAAGAACGCTCACGCCGGATAAATCGGAGCGGGAAAATCCGAGCTACCCACCCTGCGGAGAGGAGGCCAGCTAACCCCGCGCAGGAGGACTAGCCGGGACAACCTACTATCCGCCGATGCTACTCACGGTGGGGGTTCGTTTAGCGATGGAGATTCGGTCTACCCCATAGTAGACGGAGACCTGGTAGGCCAGGGTGACGGACATCCCCAGCGTGACCAGAATCAAGAGTACAGAAAACAGATCGAGCCTACGCCGTTTAGGTTCCTGAAACATAGACATACCGACGAAATGTCGAATTTTTATAGTCCTTGGAAGACTAAAGTCTACAACACTTACAAAACAAATAAAGCATAATTCTGAATGGGATAATACCTCCCATGACAGGTATCCGAGGGCAGGCATATATCCTTATAAATCAACAAGTTATAATTGAACTTTATTATCATGTTCGGCTTGCAACCATACAAAGTCATTGATTTTAAAAAATTTTATACGCGCTCGCCCTGACAGGTATCCGTCTTGATCTCGAACCCTTTTCCCCGTCACCCTCCAGGGAGCATCTTCGGATGTGAAATAAGGCGATGGTGCAACATCCATGGCGACTTACGCGATCGGTGACATCCAGGGCTGTTACGAAAGGCTGCGGCGGTTGCTCGAGGGTCTTCGATTCGACCCGGGCCGAGACCGCCTCTGGTTTGTCGGCGACTTGGTCAATCGGGGACCCGATTCGCTCGCCACCTTGCGCTTTGTCAAAGAACTCGGCGATCGTGCCCTCACGGTCCTCGGAAACCACGATCTGCACTTGCTCGCGCTGGCGGCCGGCAACTCGAGACGGGTAAAAGAGAACACCCTTGCCCCGGTGCTCCAGGCAGCGGATCGGGACGAGCTGTTGCATTGGCTGCGCCATCGTCCCTTGATGCATTTCGACGAGCACAAGCATTTCGCCCTCATCCATGCGGGGCTCCCACCCCAGTGGGATCTCCGCGATGCCTTGTCCTGTGCCCACGAGGTGGAGACGGTGCTCCAGGGCCCTGATTATCCAGACTATCTGGACGCCATGTACGGCAACGAGCCCGACCGTTGGTCCAACACGCTTGCCGGTGTGGAACGCCTGCGTTTTATCACCAACTGCTTCACCCGTCTACGTTATTGCAAGGCCGACGGGACCCTGGCCCTAAAGGAGAAGGCCGCTCCGGGCTCTCAAACATCCGGGTATCTGCCCTGGTTTGCCGTACCGAACCGAGCAACCAAAAGTACCCGCATCATCTTTGGACACTGGTCGACGCTGGGCTATGCGGCTGAGCACAACACCTGGGCATTGGATACCGGCTGCGTGTGGAAAGGCCGGCTAACCGCCATTCGGGTCCGTCGAGAAAAACCCAGCGGGCCCATCTCCGTCTCTTGTACATGATCCGCGGCTGACGACCCGGCGAGCCATTGCGATCACACACTGGCCGCCTTCGGGGTTCGTTTCTTGTTCGTGATGGCCTGCTTGGTAGCTGGTGTTTCGATGACCTGGACCGGTTTTTCGGTGCGTGGCAATAGCTTGCCGATTCCGAATCCCAGCCGGTCCTGACGGGCCCGCAGACCGTACCCCAAGGCGGCACCGCCGGCCGTGGTCAGGGTGAGCAGGCCCAAGGTTACAAACTGCGCCAGCACCATGACGACGCCCAACCCGGCCGCTCCGCCCAGCATCAGACTGGTTTTTAGATTGCCGCCTTGCTGTGCGCGTTGCCTCTCCCGGGAGATCCGACGCTGGTTGTTCTTGACCTCCTTGGCTTTCTCTCTCTCCGCGTGCACCCGGAGCTTCTCGCGTTCACGTGCAAAGCCTTCTTTTGCCCGCGATAACGCCTGCTTGCGCCCACCTTCGGCCATAGAGGTGAACCAAAAAGCGGTCAGTGTGCCGATGGCCAGATTGAGCAGTAAAAAGAGGAGACCGGTCTGCTCCAGATCGGTGCGGTAGGCAGTGACCACCAGCAGCACGGTGACGCCCTGGACCAACAGGACGCCGATCAGGTACTTGATGAAATTGGTCAGGCTGAAGGGTAGCATTGGAGCCCAAGAGAAAGCATAACCCACGGCGGCAACAAGCGGCGTGCTGGGTGAGAAGATAGGAGCAAACGGAGGGCGAATGCAAGACCGGCGTCATGCCGAGGGGGATGCTAGTACCTAGTTTCGACCGATATTGCAAGTTCATAGTATCTGCTTGCTCACACGCCTGACTTTCACGCTCCGGTGCCAAAATTAGTAGAATCGATAGAAACTAGGTACTAGTGCAGCATAGTAAAAATACGGAGACCATTTCTTGCATTAGAACCACGGATGGACACAGATAAACACGGATTGT
>NZ_FLUY01001875.1 GCF_900092655.1 Candidatus Thiosymbion oneisti | reverse complement strand
TGTCCCCTCTCCCGCCGGGAGAGGGGTTGGGGAGAGGGGGTCAAAAAGATGAATCGCTCTACTTTTTCACTTATAGGTTTACCACTACC
>NZ_FLUY01000845.1 GCF_900092655.1 Candidatus Thiosymbion oneisti | reverse complement strand
AAGGCTCTTTATGGATTCCGGACTGCCAACGATCATGGAAGGGTACCACCGGACGTTTTGGAGTGCGGCGGCAACCTC
>NZ_FLUY01000565.1 GCF_900092655.1 Candidatus Thiosymbion oneisti | reverse complement strand
CTAGTACCTAGTTTCAACCGATGTTGCAAGTTCATAGTATCTGCTGGCTCACACGCTTGGCTTACCCGCTCCAGTGTG
>NZ_FLUY01000968.1 GCF_900092655.1 Candidatus Thiosymbion oneisti | reverse complement strand
TGAAGGGAAAGAACCGCAAAATGTATCGCGCATCCGTCTCGAGTAGCTTTAGCTTGACATCGGCTTCAGCCGACCCCCCATACCACCAACTTCCAGTTGGTGGTGGTTGATT
>NZ_FLUY01000165.1 GCF_900092655.1 Candidatus Thiosymbion oneisti | reverse complement strand
CTCCCGGTCTCTGGTTCCCACGCAGCGCCTGGGAACGAGAAAACTCAGCCTGACTGATGACCATTTGGACCGGCAACTCGGCAT
>NZ_FLUY01000575.1 GCF_900092655.1 Candidatus Thiosymbion oneisti | reverse complement strand
TCGGGTTCCGTGAGGATCCCCACGATGGTTTGTTGGTGGTTTTCGAATGTGATGCGTGATGATCTGCTTCCAAACTGGGGCACCAGCTCAGGGGCCGGCTCCCCGACCTCGATAATCGAGGTCGAGGTTTCCTCGGCGAAGGTTCCCGCAGACCACGTGAGCAGTCCGATAACACAGGCTGTTTTTATGATGTTGTCACGCATTTTCACTCTCCTCTTTAGGGGGTTGAACGATTACGCCGATTTTATCAATTGTCATTTCGAGCGCAGAACGACGAAGCGCGCGAATCGGCGCGAACAAGATCCCTCCCTTCGGTTCGGGATGACAATTTCGTGAGGATTCGCGTGATTC